>NZ_LJOU01000085.1:0-28156 GCF_001672085.1 Anabaena sp. AL93
GGATAAGCTTTTTATACTGGAGGGGGTGGGGGGCGTGGTTCTTGTACCTGATAACATCGGGAAGTGCTGTATTCTGAAACTATTTTTAACTTTTAATTCCCTCTTTTCCTAGCAACTTATACTAATATACGAGCCTGATTATATTTATCAGTATTGTTGACACTCCCCTGGCTAAAGACGATTATAAAAAAGATTAAATCTGGGAAAGTGATAGCGTCAGTGCTGACTTGTCAGTTTGGTAAATGAACAATTTTAACGCTTATTCCTTGCACCTAATTCACCTTCTATCCCCATCAAATCATTAACTTGTAACAGTTTTATGTTTATATGGTTAACACCACGCTACGCTATCAGCAAGCCCTACATAATATTTCCCATAGTGCAAGTCTGTGGAATGGTGCGTTACGCTGTCGCTAACACACCCTACTTTTTGACTTTTGCAGTTTATTTAATTCACATTCCTAATTAATAAATTGGATAGGTTAAGTAGGTGAACACAATAAAACCAAACTGTGTAAAGAAACGTAAAATCGCCCAAACCCTCTTCACTCTTGCCTCTTGCCTCTTGCCTTTTGCCTTGCCATAACGACAATTTTCAACGCCAACCTACTTACTTCCTTTCTGGATGTGCCAATTCCTCTGGAGTGGGAACACCCACCTGATTAATTACTCCAATCATTTGATATAAACGCCCTAAATCTCGTTGATTAAAATTTAAAACTAACCGGGGTAAACTAGATGTTTCATCTTGTTCCTCCTGCGGTAATGCTTGGCTTTTAACAATTTTACCTGTCAGCAAAATATCACAAAAATGAGTATTAAGTAATTCCACTTGAGCATCGGATAAATCTTCTTTTAACCGGATCACCAACTGATCACCAACATAACGACTAGAGTGATAAATTCGGTAAAATCCAGTAATGGCATTACAAGCAACTTCAAGATTATCTGTAACAGTGTACAAACTCGGATCATCTGCACTAACAAGCCCTGTTTTTACCAATTTCTCATCAATATATTGACTCCAAGAACGCCAATAATCGCCTCCTGGTTGATCAATTAACACCAAAGGAACTGGACCAAATTTACCTGTTTGGCTCAATGTCATACATTCAAAAGCCTCATCTTGAGTGCCAAAACCACCAGGAAACAAAGCCACAGCATCACTTTCTTTCAGAAGAAATAACTTGCGAGTGAAAAAGTATTTAAAATTAATTAGTTTAGCATCACCTTCAATAATTGGGTTAGCTTGTTGCTCAAAAGGTAACTGAATATTTAAACCAAAGGAATTTTCCCTACCAGCACCTTCTTGACCAGCTTGCATAATCCCACCACCACCACCTGTCATAATCATAAATCCTAGCGCGGAAACAGCCCGACTAAATTGCAGAGCCATTTGATATGCTGGTGTATCTGGTGCTAGACGCGCTGAACCAAAAATAGTAATTTTCCGCACATGACGGTAGTTATAAAATAATTGGAAACCACATTCCATATCTGCTAAAGCGGCAGATAATATTTTCCAATCCAGACGTTCAATATCACTATCAGCAAGACGCAAAATTGTGGTGAGTGATTGCTGAATAAATTGCCGATGTTTTAGTGTCGGTAAACGGTCTATGAGTTCAGCAATATCTGCTTGGAGAGAATCTAATGAAGAAAAGGACGCTTCAGAAGTCATACTTACTGCCGCAATAATGGCATTATATTTTAACGAAAGTTGCTAATACAGTAAAGCGCAAATCAACCAACAGTAAAAATCCAGTTCCCTCCCCTTATAAAGGGGAGGGTTAGGGAGGGGTAAAACATTTGATACAGCAATCATGACTTTTCAAACATTTGGAGATAATTTTTAACTTTTGTAATAGGCTGCCTTTGGTGCATTTAATTTGGGTTACACCTATCACTGAGTGTTATATCAGATATTTGGAGAAAAACGAAAAAAGTGTTCGTTCCGCACTTCGTGCCGCTGCGCTAACATCGACCAACATTGCTGATTTCGCTATGCTCAATTTTGCTCGTTGGTCAATTCTTCACTTACGCGTATTGTATTCATCTCATCACCTCCCTATCGGGTAGGTGAGAGGCTTCTACTGTTTAAGCTAAGTTTATTGTCTATTCAGCTTAAAGATACTTTTCCAAAGTGTTAGCTAAAGTGGTTTTAGGTACAGCACCGACCACCATATCTACTTTTTGTCCATCTTTGAAAATCATTAATGTAGGAATACTGCGAATACCATACTGACTAGCAATCTGAGGATTTTCATCAGTATTAACTTTCACAACTTTTAATTGATCTCCATACTGAGTGGCGATTTCGTCCACAACAGGGGCTACCATGCGGCATGGACCACACCAAGGAGCCCAAAAGTCAACTAATACGGGAACTTCGCTGTCGAGGACTTCTTGCTTAAACGTAGAATCTGTAACTTGTTCTGCTGCTGACATACCTAAAAACCTTTACATAAGATATTTCCGAGGTTGGTGAAAATTCTACCATAGCAAAAACATCCTATTAAGGATAAAGGATATACATTTGCCAGGAAACTAGAAAACTAATCCCTACCATAAGGAACCGCCCGAACATTAGTCCGGGCGGAGTGTGGTGTGAGGAGTGAACGGAAACTTTTGTCTCCGCCATCTCTATTGTAGGCTAGATATGTGATTTTTCCAGTCATTCTCAAAGTTGTTGTCAATTGTCAGTTGTCAATGGTTAGTTGTCAGTTGTCAATGGTCAGTTGTCAGCAGAAAACCCTTAACGATGCCCAATGCCCAATCCCCAGTCCCCAATGCCCAATCCCCAGTCCCCAATCCCCAATCCCCAGTCCCCAGTCCCCAATCCCTTATTTACCCATACCTAACTGTTGGGCTTTTTGGTAAACCTTACCTTCTGTCAACAAAGAAGGAGCAATGACAACTTCAACCTGCTGCATTTCCTTAATGTTTTTAGCCCCTAAAGTTCCCATACTCGTCTTTAAAGCTCCTAAAAGATTATGAGTACCATCATCCAAACCAGCAGGTCCTCTGAGTATTTGTTCTAGAGTTCCAGTTGTACCCACGCGAATGCGAGTCCCACGAGGTAAGACTGGGCTAGGAGTTGCCATACCCCAGTGATAACCACGCCCAGGGGCTTGGGCGGCTCTGGCAAATGGAGAACCAATCATAACAGCGTCAGCACCGCAGGCAATACATTTACAGATGTCTCCTCCGGTGATTAAACCACCGTCAGCGATGATGGGGATATATTTACCGGTTTCCCGATAATAATCGTCTCTAGCGGCTGTACAATCGGCGATCGCAGTGGCTTGAGGTACGCCCACGCCCAACACTCCACGAGAAGTACAAGCAGCACCGGGTCCAATACCTACCAATACCGCTGCTGCACCAGCTTTCATCAACTCTAAGGTGACTTGATATGTAACGCAATTTCCCAAAGCCACAGGGATGGACATAGAACGGCAAAATTCCGCTAAATTAAGGGGAGTAATAGCTTCTGGAGATATATGATCAGTAGAGACTACTGTAGCTTGGATAAAAAATAGATCTGCTCCAGCTTTAGTTACGACTTCGCCATATTTGCTTGCACCTGCTGGAGTTGCGCTAACTGCCGCAATACCGCCTTGTTGTTTAATTTCCTGAATACGTTTTTCAATTAATTCCGGCTTTATTGGTTCAGCATATAGTTCTTGCATCAGGCTGACAAATTCATCTTTGCCGACGGAGGCAATCCGATCTAAAATCGGTTCGGGGTCGGCATAGCGAGTTTGGACACCCTCTAAATTAATTACGCCCAATGCCCCCAACTGGGACAAGCGAACAGCCATTTGTACATCAACCACACCATCCATTGCACTGGCAATAATGGGGATTTCTCGCTCAATATTGCCGATTTGCCACTTGGTATCAGCTAAACTCGGATCGAGAGTTCTGTTACCAGGGACTAAAGCAATTTCGTCAATTCCATAGGCTCGACGCGCCACTTTTCCCCGCCCAAGTTGAATTTCCACGCTTTAACTTTTCTCAAAACTGTTTAAGCTAGGGTATCAAATTGTGGTGATATTGGGAATTGGGAACAATTGAAAATTTTTGATTTTTAATTCGGTTCTGATGTTCTAGGGTTTATTTTTATTGGCATAATTAGCACCTGTATAACCTGTGGCTACCCAAATAACTGCCCTAGCACCATCCCGAAGAGATTTTTCAATCGGTTCTGGTGAATTTTCTGAAGGAACTGATAGGGGTTTAAAATTCATGCCTCGACTACCTAAAACAATTTCACCAACGATGCAAGCACGACGCATATGAAAGTCAGATGTAATTAAATAAACACTTTTGATGCCACGAGATTGCAATTCATCCACTGTAGTAGTAAAATTAGTAACTGTGTCTACAGCTTCATAGTCTAAATTTAAACGCTGGGTATCAACTCCTGCATTGGCAAATATTTTTTTAGTATGCTGCGGTGGACTGCCTCCAGAAATCCAAATAGGTATATTGGGATATTGGCGAGCTAATTTGGCTGTAAACTTTTCTCTTTCTAGTAAGCGAGTAGAACCGCCCAAAACTAAGATTGCTTGTGGTTGTACAAATTGGTTTTGTACTGCTTTGCACCCCCACCAGATAAATAAGGGTAGGAGACAAGCCATAAATTTCACAGATTTCCCTGTCAAAATTAGCTTATTCAAGGCTCTATAGGTATGTCTATTCGGACTAGAGTTTTCTTTAAAAATCAGCACAATAACGCACAGGGATGATGGTTAGTATAAGTTTTTGCGAACTATGTCTAGAAAAAAGTTGTAACGTTGCGATCATAGTAAGTAGGTGAACACAATAAAACCAAACTGTGTAAAGAAATGTAAAATCGCCCAAACCCTCTTCACTCTTGCCTCTTGCCTCTTGCCTTTTGCCTTGCCATAACGACAATTTTCAACGCTCACCTACTTAACTGAATCCACGTCGCTGTAATTTCTGCCATATCCTAAACTATCTGAGAAAATTAATCAAAGGTGTCTCACCACTCATTGACAACATAATTTTTAGGTTTACTATAAGACTTAACACGCCTAAGAATTTTAATTAGTGTAACTGCTTGCTATATGTGACAATGATTTATTTGTTTTCACAAACATAATTCTCAATTCTTAATCAATATAATCAGGAAAGAATACATAAATCTTTATATTTACCTTCGAGGCGATCGCTTTTGCTAGTAATATTAAGGAATATGAATTAAATAAAGTGCAAAAGTAGGGTGTGTTAGCGACAGCGTAACGCACCATTTCAGGTTAAGTCAGAATTGCAGGTTATTAAATTTGCGTTCCTAAGGGACTTCCAGGAAATAAATTATCCCAATAAATAAATGAACAAACGAACCACAGAGGCACAGAGAACACAGAGAGAGAAGAAATAGGGAGGGTTTTTGCGTTAGTTTTGGGACATTTTTTTATTTGGAAGTCTCTAAGTGGCTAGTACCGCAGGGCGGAAGTCAAAAGTCAAAAGTCAAAAGTCAAAACTAATATACAGTAAGCTTTTTGGCGATTGAATATGGTTGCTTTATTTACGCCGTGATGTACTAGTTAGAGACTTCCAAGAAATAAATTATCCTAAGAAACGAACCACAGAGGCACAGAGTACACAGAGAGAGAATTTCTGCATCAGTTTTGGGACATTTTTTTATTTGGAAGTCTCTTAGGTAAATTGTCAGAAATGGCTATAGCTTGCGTGGCGACGGAGGAGTGATACGCCATGCTTCGCTATCAGGATGTACAGGATTAAAGGATGAACAGGATCAAAACAGAGATTTTATGAGCCATTGGCGGAAATTATCATGATAGAATTTGTAGGTGGTTGAGTCAAAAATAGTTTCTATTTGCAAGAACTCTAACCAATTTTCTAATAATTCTTCAATATCATATTCATCAGTATTTAGCAAATTAGCAATATCTGTAACTGATATAGGTTGTGTTGTCTGGGATAGAACTTGCAACACTGCTAGGGGAAAATCTTGATATTGAGAACCCAGCATTTTTTCTAAATGTTGTTGGTAATAGGTTTCTAATGGTGGTGGAAATGATGTTCCTATTTGGGAAGGTTGGGGATAAAAATTATTAGTAAGGGCAGCTAAAATTTGACTCACATACATAAAATTATTTTCGCTGCGGTTGGTTAAATTAGTAATAAATTCTCCTTCGTTTATTTGGTTGATATTTAACCAGGATTTGATTGACCTCTCCCCCAACCCCTCTCCTACAAGGAGAGGGGAATTAGACAAGTTTTTTTCCTCTATTTCTGTAATAGGAGAAGGAGAGTTAGAATTATCTTGTCCCCCCATTCCCTCGTAGGGAAGGGGGGTGAGGGGGGTTAGGTTTCTCCGAATATAATTTTGAATATCTTGTTTATTTTCCTGTGAATAATCTTCTAAATGCAAACTTTGCACCGGTGCTTCTATTAATAAACCGGAATTACTGGATAAAAACGGACGACGGGTAAGGAGAAAATACACCCCTTGGGGAATGTAGCGGGGAAGATAAAAAATATTTGTTCCTGGTGGTTGTAATTGGGAATTAATGCAATTTAAACTATCAATAGCAATAATTAATTTTTGATTTGGTTGATTTGATTGTAGATGGTCGCTGATTTGTTGGAGAAGCAAAGATAAAAACCAACTTCCCTCTGTTGCGTTATCGGGTAAATTTGGCAGAGATATTTGATCAAATGTGGCGATAATTTGAGAACATATATATTTGAGAAATTCTTCAGCGTGATTTTTCCCCTCTAGTTCAGCGTTGTAATAAATTACCTGGCGATTTTCTGGGGGATTGTTTTGATTAATATATTGAGCAATAATTGCACTTTTACCGCTACCGGGTAGACCGATAATAGTGAAATAACCCCGGTTGTAGCGATTGAGAAAATTATTAATCGCAGTAAACACGAAATTACGACCCAGAAAATTCGCGCTTTTTTGGTGAATTATTGCTGCAAATTCTTGGTGATTAACTATGGCATTATTCATAGTTGGTCGTCTAGGTGTGGAGTTCATAATTTCATTCTCCCGCATTTTCCAACTTTAAAAAATGCACCATTCCCCCAGCGTCACCCGCAACAATTGTTAACCCATCTGGTGTAACTGCACAGGAATAAAAGTCACTGTCACCACTAAAAGTAGCTATTTCCTCCCCTGTCTCTAAATTCCACACCTTCACAGTATTGTCCGAAGAACCAGAAATCACCCGTTTTCCGTCTGCTGTCACTGCTACTGCTAGTACCGAATCACTATGACCAGAGAGAGTCAACGGTTCCTCCCCAGTCTCTAAATTCCACACCTTCACAGTTTTGTCCCAAGAACCAGAGATTACCCGTTTTCCGTCTGCTGTTACTGCTACTGCTAGTAAATAACGAGTATGACCAGAGAGAGTCAGCGGTTCCTCCCCAGTCTCTAAATTCCACACCTTTACAGTTTTATCCCAAGAACCAGAAATCACCCGTTTTCCGTCTGCTGTCACTGCTACTGCTAGTACCGAATCACTATGACCAGAGAGAGTCAACGGTTCCTCCCCAGTCTCTAAATTCCACACCTTCACAGTTTTGTCCCAAGAACCAGAGATTACCCGTTTTCCGTCTGCTGTTACTGCTACTGCGACTGCTTGTACCGAACTACTATGACCTGAGAGAGTTAACTCTTGCTTCTGTGTCTTTAAATTCCATATCTTCACAGTTTTGTCCCTAGAACCAGAAATCACCCGTGTTCCGTCTGGTGTCACTGCGACTGCTTGTACCGAACTACTATGACCTGAGAGAGTTAACTCTTGCTTCTGTGTCTTTAAATTCCATATCTTCACAGTTTTGTCCCTAGAACCAGAAATCACCCGTGTTCCGTCTGCTGTCACTGCGACTGCTTGTACCGAACTACTATGACCTGAGAGAGTTAACTCTTGCTTCTGTGTCTTTAAATTCCATATCTTCATAGTATTTTCTTCTGAATCACCAGAAATCACCCGTGTTCCGTCTGGTGTCACTGCGACTGCTTGTACCGAACTACTATGACCTGAGAGAGTTAACTGTACCTCCCCTGTCTCTAAATTCCATACCTTCACAGTTTTGTCTTCTGAACCAGAAATCACCCGTGTTCCGTCTGCTGTTACTGCGACTGCTTGTACCGAACTACTATGACCTGAGAGAGTCAACGGTTTCTCCCCTGTCTTTAAATTCCATACCTTCACAGTTTTGTCTTCTGAACCAGAAATCACCCGTTTTCCGTCTGCTGTTACTGCGACTGCTTGTACCGAACTACTATGACCTGAGAGAGTCAACGGTTTCTCCCCTGTCTTTAAATTCCATACCTTCACAGTTTTGTCTTCTGAACCAGAAATCACCCGTGTTCCGTCTGCTGTTACTGCGACTGCTTGTACCGAACTACTATGACCTGAGAGAGTCAACTGTTCCTCCCCTGTCTTTAAATTCCACACCTTTACAGTTTTGTCCCTAGAACCAGAAATCACCCGTGTTCCGTCTGCTGTCACTGCTACTGCTTGTACATAACTACTATGACCTGAGAGAGTCAACTGTTCCTCCCCTGTCTCTAAATTCCACACCTTCACAGTTTTGTCCCAAGAACCAGAAATAACCCATTTTCCGTCTGCTGTCACTGCTATTGCATATACCGACTCACTATGACCTGAGAGGGTGCGGAGTAACCTTCCTCCTGCTTGGGTGAGACTGGGGGTGAGGGGACGCAACCAAGGGTGAGGGTGAGTTGTTTGTGCTTGGGTTAATAGGGTTTGCATTGCTGGGGTGTTGATGGTTTGTAACCTTCCCCATAATTGACTTGTTAATTGTTGTTCATCCTGGGTGACAATATGTGCAGACAGTCGCAAAGCACTTTGAATATCTTTTAAGGTTTTGGTTTGGTCTGGGTGGGTTGCGGTTTGGGTAGCATCTAATAAATCATAATCTTCAATTAATGCTTGGATACCAAAGTCAGGATGATTAATTTTGTTAGATATGAATTGATAATCTGTGAGGATTTGGAAATATTTGGTTAAGTTACCGGAGTTTACCAAATTATAAGGAAATTTACCCAAATAAGCTTTTTGGGAATAGGATTTATCTGATAATGATTTTTTGTTAGTTGCTGGCATAAGATTTTTGATAAAAATTAATATCTGTAGGTTGGGTTGACGTAAGGAAACCCAACATTAAATTGGTTGTGTGGTTGTGCTTCGCTAACTACAATCTCAATTTCTCCTTTTGAATCAATAAGCAATCTTCAAGTCTTTGCAATTGCTGCGCTACACTTTGTTTCGCTCGCAATGACAGTTGGATATTTTTTTAGTGTGAATCAAGGTGGTGGGTTGGGTTGCGCTTTGCTTAACCCAACCTACGGAAATCCTAAGATTTTATTATCATCCCTGTCCTGTCCCAATAATCAACAATGCGCTGATTTACTTCTGTAAATAATTTGCGAGTTGCTTTAAATTCTCTTTTCCCTTTCAAGAAATCTAAGAAACTAGCATGATAGATGCTGTAACAAATATCTTCATCTATGGTTTGCAGTTTCAAATATTCAATCCATTCATTTAAAATATTCTGCACATCACATTCATCTTCATTAACGATCTCAAAAAGCATCTCACCGGATATTGGTGTACCAATTTCCACTAAAATAAACAGAATCATTACTTTCATTTTTTCAGATGAATCATTCATTTTCATCCGTTCCCAATGAGTTTGATAATAATTCTGTAAACCTTGGGGTAATTGGGTTAAATTCAAATCATTATATTTACCCTCTGCTATTGCTGGTAAGACATAGCGCAGGTACATAAAATTATTGTCGCTCTTGGTTGCTAACTGATTTACAAAAGCGTCGGGAGTGATATGTTTGGTTTCTATCCAAGTTTGTAATCCGGCTTTGTGTTCTGGATCATTTTTTAAACAGAAGCGAATATACTCTTGAATATCATGCTGATTTTCTTGGTTATATTTAGGATCAGTTAAATCTAAAGATTCTGTTTTCAATCCTTCAGCATAGAGTCGTTCTTTAGTTGCTTCATAACGTCGTCTAGTTAGGAAGAAATAAACATTATCTGGTAGAGTTTTTGGTAAATATAAAATATTTTCTCCTCCTGGTTCTTGCTTGACTTCATCCAGTGCATCAACGACAATGATTAATTTTTCATTGGTGGTTAGTTTTTCAGTAGCTTTTACCAGTAATGTTGATAAATCATCCTTATCCACATTTGTTAATTGATAGCGGTTAATCAGTTGTTGACGAATACTTTCCAGAAATAGTTCAGGACTATTACGATTTTCTTGTAAGTTGTTGAAATAACAAATTGTTTTATGTTCAAAAACGTATTTTGCAGCGATGGTACTTTTGCCCATTCCCGCATCACCGATAACTGTAAAATAGCATTTTTTATTGGTGTTGATGAAGTTTGCAAAGGCAGTAAATACAAATCCGCGACCGCAGAAGGATTTGATTTTTTCGGTAATTAATGATTGAAATTCTGGTGGGATAGATGGTTCTGTTTTTGATATACCATAATATTTTTGAGTTAAATAGTTACGTAATTTTTCTAATTTACCTCTACTACTAGTATTTTGTAGTTCAGGACATACAGGTTCAAAATTTTTATAAATCTCTTTGAAGTAAGCTTTGACATTAGCTATAGAGAAATTTAATTTGTTTGCAATTTCTTGTTGATTTATTGCTTCATTTTCTTTGGGGAGTGCGGTTAATAAAGCTTTTGTTTCTTCAGGGGATAAACTTTGACTAGCTGCTTGTTGGTTAAGGAAGTCTTGCCAATTCATGGATGTTGTTTAGATTTTAGTAAGGATTATAGCTGATTTTTGGTGAAAATGGTCTGATTAATGTTTTTTAGCCATCATTTTTCCAGTTGCATCATAAACCGCCTGGGAATGAATTCCCAGTCTAATAGCGAAAGTCTACTGAAGTAGACTAAAAGATTTTTGCTGTGGTTTTAGAATAAATTATAATATAAAAATGTCGTAATTGATATTTCTAAATAAGATAAATTCCAATATTTGTACTTTGAATATACTTTAAATATACTTCAATCTATATCTACTTCTAATATACCTATGTCTATACTTTGGTTAAACTTTATAGCCTAATAAGGATGACATCATAAAAATATGAAACGCGGAAAGCACCCTCTAAATAATCTAAAAAGGTAGTCAAGACCATGAGAAATGAAATAAAAAGAGAATTACTTCGTCAAGCAAAGTTAACTTTTAATGTTGCTTTATTTGTTTCCGCAGCGTCAGCTATGATTACATTATTTGGGGTAGGGTTAATCTATTTCAATAAACTCTCAGAAGCTAGTTTAACCGCAAGTGGTGGTGCTATAGCAACTATTACCACTCTAAATATGGCTAAGGAAGCTAAGGATGAACTTCGTGAAATTCTTGCAGAGGATGAACATGAAGACTAAATTTCCGTTAAAATTTATAATGGTTTAGCATTGCTCAATGGTGTCAACTTAACGTAAAACCCATAGCCCGCCTGGGAATGAATTCCCATTATCTCGTTCCCAGTCTCTGACTGGGAATGAATAAGATAAGGCTCTGGCTTCAATGAGATAAGATGGAGGCAGAGCCTCATCAACTGCATTCCTAGTCAGAGACTAGGAACGAGATAAAGATTTATTATTTTCAGTTATTATTTGGTATATACCCTTATAAAATTATGTGTTCCCCGCACTGTTATGGAAAATCAATTGGGATTTTTGCTGAAGCTGCTATTATTTTCGACTTTGCTCTCGGTATTAATTAAATATGCTTGTCCGTTTTTAGGGATTCCAGCAACGGTGACAAATGTGTTAATTATGGTTTTGTTACCAACTATAATTATGGCCACTGTTCTCCTGTGGCGAATACCCAGACAAAAGCAAAATTAACGGAAAAAATATAGTCCGTGTTGCTAAAATCAGCTAACCTAACTGCATTGTCATCAAAAGGCATTTTACCAAGCTGGGAGTCTTGCTTGTGAATCTTGGTCAATGGATAGGCTTAATTGCCTTAGTTATATCTTTATATGTATTGTGGCAACTTCGTGACGTTCTGCTACTAATATTTGCGGCGGTTGTTTTAGCGACGACTTTAAATCGTCTCGCCCGGCGCTTTCAAAGTTTAGGAATAAAACGAGGATTATCAGTTTTATTAGCTGTAGGGATTTTCTTTGCAGGTGTTGTCTGTTTTTTCTGGTTAATCGTACCACCTTTTATCCAGCAATTTCATGAACTCACTTATCGAGTTCCCCAAGGATTTGGGCGTTTTAATAGTTGGATTGATGTCCAAAGAAGTCATATTCCTGCACAATTATTACCTTATATACCGGATCTGAATAGTTTAATTGAACAAGCCCAACCGCTATTTAATCGCTTATTAGGTAATTCTTTTGCTTTTGTTTCTGGATCGTTAGAAGTTGTTCTCAAAATTCTATTAGTCCTGGTGTTAACAGGAATGTTTTTAGTTAATCCTGATGCTTATCAAAAAGTATTTATTCGCATATTTCCCTCCTTTTATCGGCGGCGGGTAGGGGGGATTGTACAGGAATGTGAAGTTTCTTTAGGAGGATGGGTGACTGGTGCTTCTATTGGTGTTTTGGTGGTAGGGCTGATGAGTTTGGTGGGTTTATCAATTTTAGGAGTGAAGGCTGCACTAGCTTTGGGCGTGTTAGCGGGATTTATGAATTTAATTCCTAATTTGGGTCCAACTATGAGTGTAGTCCCAGCAATGGCGATCGCTCTTTTGGATAATCCCTGGAAAGCTGTTGCTGTGTTTATTCTCTACTTTATTATTCAACAGACTGAGAGCAATTTTATCACACCTGTAGTCATGGCACATCAAGTGTCTTTACTACCAGCAGTTACTTTAATTTCTCAGTTATTTTTTGTGACATTTTTTGGATTTTTAGGATTATTTTTAGCACTTCCTCTGACGGTTGTTGCCAAAATTTGGGTACAAGAAGTATTAATTAAAGATGTGTTAGATAATTGGAATAATAATGAAGAAGATCATCCAGAATTAACTATAGTTGAGGAATATTCGGATATCAATGATCAGGTGTAAAAGTTGAGACTCCTGACTGGGCGCAGACCCTGCGCCCCTACTTAGGTGAATCTTGCTGTATCAACCAAAACCAGGAATTAACCGCTTTAAGGCGCGACCAGCGACATCACTATAACGTAATTCTCCACAGAGGATTTTACCCATGATTTGAGCGCCAGAGGGGCGTTTGACACCGACCTTGTAGCCAACACCAGGGAAGCGATAGAATGCCCCTGCTAGTTTTTGCGCCCAAGCCATATCATTTCCCCATTGTTCGTTAATGGCATTGGTATAGTTTTCGAGGGCGTGAATATCACCATTTAAAGCATCGTGAATAAATCCTGCGGCAAGAACGGCGCTAAAAATGGAGGGACGAATACCTTCGGCGGTAAAGGGATCAACTAGACAGGCTGCTTCTCCAGCTAAAACTGCATTTTGGGTATGGAGTTTTTGGTTTCCATCCCAAATACATAGAGGATGACCGTATTGTTTACTAGTTTTGATATCTAAATTAAAAGATTTGGCATATTCATCTAAAATTTTCTTAAAGTCTTGGGGTTCGCCACCCATAAAAGTGCCGACTCCGATAGAATAACAGTCAGTTTTGGGGAAGTTCCAGATATAGCCGTTTTTGACCAAGCCAAACTCAAAGTGAATTGTGGTTTTTTTCTCGACAATTGCCGGAATTTCTGCTTCTAATGCTCCTGCTAATCGGCGTTTGCGTTCTTTAAAACCTAGCCATTTAGCCATTAGACCTTTTGCACCATCAGCGGCGATGAGATAACGACCAGTGACTATGCCTGTGGCTGTGGTAATTTGCCAAGCATCGTTTTTAAATTCTATTCCTCTAACTTCTGTTTTGTCTCGTAGTTCAGCCCCTTGATTTTGAGCTTGTTGGATCAGGAAATGATCAAAAATATCCCGCCGCACCATCCAAACGGGTTCTTTGGTATCAATTTTTGCTTCTACAGGATCGCCTAATTGCCAGGTAAAGCGCAAAGAGTCAGCTTTGGTAGAGATAGCAGGGCTGAAGTCAAAGTCGAACCATTGAGCTACGCTAGGTGACACGCCACCGCCACAGGGCTTATATCTGGGTAGGGATTCTTTTTCTAAGACTAAGACCGACCGCCCCTTCTTCGCTAGATGATATGCGGCTGTTCCACCGGCAGGTCCTGCACCGACAATTATACAATCGTACATAATGACTAATTTTTTGCGTTCTATTTTAACTTAGTTGATTTTTCAGTAGACATCTCCAGAAAAGAATGTAGAGACGTTCCATGGAACGTCTCTACAAGGGTTCTAGGATACGCATATTTAATTTCTGGAGATGTCCAGTATATATAAGGGGTGATGATTTTTTTATTAATTTTTAGTAAATGGAGATTGGGAATTGGGAATTGGTGATTGGTGATTGGTGATTGGTAAAATTCTTACCTGTCACCTGTCACCTGTCACCTGTCACCTTACACAGTGGTGATCTCTTTTTCCTTTTCTACAAACAAGTGGTCTATTTTTTCTGTGTGCTTGTTGGTCAGTCTTTGGAGTTTGTCTTGCTGATCTCGTGATTCATCTTCGGAGATTTCAGCACTTTTTTCCTGTTTGCGAATGGACTCGATAGCATCCCGGCGGATATTGCGAATTGCTACACGACCTTCTTCAGCATACTTGGACGCAAGTTTAACAAATTCTTTCCGGCGATCGCTGGTTAGTGGGGGAATATTCAACCGAATCACAACGCCATCGTTACTGGGAGTTAAGCCCACGTCCGACAGAGAGATAGCTTTTTCAATGATATTTAAGCTGCCCTTATCGTAGGGCTGAATCAGGATGGTTGAAGAGTCTGGCGTGCTAATGTTTGCCAGAGATTTCAAAGATGTTGGTGTACCGTAATACTCCACTTGGACTTTATCTAATAAACTCGCATTGGCGCGACCGGTACGAATTGTATTAAAAGCCCGTTGAGTAGACTCAACGGTTTTTTGCATCGTACTTTCAGCTTCAGCTAATTTCACAAGAACCTCCCACAAGAGTGCCAATAGATTCTCCCATGACTGCCCGGTGGATGTTACCTCGCACCGTGAGGTCAAATACTAAAATGGGGAGATTATTTTCTTTACATAGAGCAATTGCGGTACTATCCATAACTCGCAAATCTTTAGCCAACACGTGGGCGTAGGTAAGGGTGGTAAAACGCTTGGCATCAGGATAAAGTTTGGGGTCAGCATCGTAAATGCCGTCTACTTTAGTAGCTTTGAAAATCACTTCTGCTTCAATTTCTGCCGCTCTTAATGCCGCAGTAGTATCTGTAGTAAAGAAGGGATTCCCTGAACCTGCGCCAAAAATTACCACCCGTCCTTTTTCAAGATGACGGATGGCACGACGGCGAATATATGGTTCTGCTAGTTCTTGCATAGCGATCGCCGTTTGCACCCTTGTCTGAATTCCCATTCGTTCTAGAGAATCTTGCAGGGTCATGGCATTCATTACCGTGGCAATCATGCCGATATAGTCAGCGGTTGCCCGATCCATACCTGCTGATGCTGCTTTAATGCCTCGAAAAATATTGCCACCGCCAACCACGATAGCCACCTGTACACCAGTGGCTATCACCTCTCCTATTTCCTTGGCTATTTCCTCAACCACTTCTGGGTCAATGCCATAGCCTAAGTTGCCCATTAAGGCTTCACCGCTCAGTTTAAGTAAAACCCGTCGGTAATTCGTTCCCATGAAGTTCCGCTTTATCAAAAAAGTTGCAATTGCCTCCAATTTAAGATAGCAGTAGAGTGACTATCTGTGTCTATTTAGGTTGTCCGCCATTTGCATAAAGTCCCAATTTGTTCGGTTTGGTCTGGCTGTATTTGCTGATTTTGCCATCACTCGAACATATCTTGGGGTAATTTAGCGATCGCACTTCGGCTCTTGCGTTGTTTTTATGGTAATTGAGGATTGATTATAACAAAACCCTTACGGGGCAAGGGTTATAAACAATTATGACCATATTTTCAATGAAATGCCTACACAATAAGGCTTTCAATGGTTTTGAACCAGGTTTTCCATAAAAAGAACCGAAGAACCCGCATTTCTTAAATAATCTACTTCCTGGGCTGATGCTGCTTGTGGGTGATCATCTGTAACTGCTCAATAATCCGGGGTTAATCGTTCAAGGACAAGCCCCAAATGGCGTAAAATCTTTCCTGAACAGGTAAGTAATTGGACAAAAATATTTAAGTAATGGGACAGAATTAATTACACAATTGATTTTTCTGTTCCCTGTTCCCTGCGATGCACTGAGCTTGTCGAAGTGTTCCCTGTTCCCTCTCTCAACGAGTGAATTTAATTTTGTCCGACTACTTACAGTCATTGCGAGCGAAGGGAAGCAATCACAACCGTTGGAATTGCTTCATTTCACTTCGTTCTATATGGCTAACGCCACGCTTACGCAATGACATTGTGTAATTAATTTTGTCTCACTACTTAGTCCGTCCCCATTTATTGAGCGGTTACATAATTTTTATTTAAAGCCTTAATATTAAATTAACAAAAAACTGCATTTATCATGACAGATTCTCCGAAAACTTGGACTTGGCAAGATTTTCCTATTTGTTACCAAACTCAAGGGAATACAGGACCCGCTGTAATTCTGATACATGGATTTGGTGCATCCTGGGGACACTGGCGCAAAAATATTCCAGCTTTAGCCGCAAATTGCCGAGTTTATGCAATTGATTTAATTGGTTTTGGGGGTTCAGCTAAACCCAAACCAGGAGAAATTACCTATACCTTAGAAACTTGGGGACAACAAGTAGCAGATTTTTGTCGGGAAGTGGTGGGTGAACCTGCATTTTTGGTAGGTAATTCTATTGGTTGTATTGTCGCTATGCAAGCGGCGGTAATTAACCCGGATATGGCTTTGGGAACTGCTTTGCTTAACTGTTCTTTGCGGTTATTACATGATCGTAAACGTCCAAGCTTACCTTGGATTAAGCGATTTGGTACACCAATTTTACAAAACTTTCTAGCAATTAAACCAGTAGGTAATTTCTTTTTTAATCGTCTAGCTCAACCACCAACAGTTAAAAATATTCTTTTACAAGCCTATGCTAACGGAGAAACGGTAACAGATGAGTTAGTAGATATTTTAATGACACCGGCAAAAGATCCTGGGGCTGCGGCTGTATTTTTAGCTTTTACGGCTTATTCCAGTGGTCCTTTAGCGGAAGACTTATTACCTATAATATCTTGTCCAGTAATTATTTTATGGGGAACGGCTGACCCTTGGGAACCTATTAATTTAGGTAGAGAGTTAGCCAATTTCCCCCAAGTTCAAAAGTTTATTCCTTTAGAAGGTGTGGGACATTGTCCTCAAGATGAAGCACCTGAATTAGTAAATCCAATTTTACTTGATTGGATTGGTGAACTACTAGTACCGTAGGGCGGAATTAAAAATCAACCATTAAAAATAAAAAAAGCTGATTACACAAGCTTTTCAGAAATTTTTAATGGTTGATTGCCCGGCGGCACTAGTACAGAAAAAAAGCAAATTCAGAGAAATTAACTTTAAACTATTAAGACTGATTTTGTGGACTAGGCTAACTTACCACCATCCGTGGCGACGATGACCACGCCAGCCACCACCCCAGCCACCATGCCGGCCACCACGCCGGCCACCACGCCAGCCACCATGACCACCAGATAGAAGTTGCTGTTCTTCTACGGATAGTTCTACAACTAAATCAGATGGGATATTTTGAGATGGAATATTTTGGTTTGACATAATAATTGTTGAACTCAATTAATTTTTTGCTAGGTTTTGTACAACCATGTTTACTTTTATAAAGATATTTCTGATCAATTTAATGATTCTATGGTTAGAAATATTAGTTGATAACTTATATCATTTGATGCAAATAAATCAACTTATTATATAACTAGAGATAGACTCATGCAATTTTATTTAAAGCCTGATGATAAAAAAGGAAAGAGGAGAAAATTAAGCCAGAATTTTGGCATAAGATACTGCTAATATTTGATATCAAGCAATCTATCTGAAAATTTCTCCTCACCCTATAATTACAAAATTGAAACCCTAAGACTATCAAAAATAGTCCAGTTAGATATTTTGCTTATTTAGGAAGAGTATGCATTACCACGCTGGTCATTACGCTCAGGATAGCTATCTTCTCTGGAATAGGGTGTAGGTTGATCATATTGTGGATAGTCTCTGCCACATTTTTTAGGTTTACAACAACAGGGAGGGGGTGACTGGTAACATCCCCCAGATAAAAGTTGTTGTTCTTCTGCTGATAATTCTACAAGCAACGTAGATTTATTATCTTGATTTAACATTATAAGCCTCACTTAGTTGAATTATTTCCGGTTTTAATTTGCTGACAACTTCACTATAAAATCAGATTTCATGTTTTTATTCAACATGATTATTAGCCTCAATTTATGAATAAGTGAATGTTGCCTATACTTCTTTTATAACTATTAATAATTAGAAAAAAATGCCCCCTTAGTCATAGGTTTATATAGCTTAAATTAGTCTTGAGTTATAGTTCTATTTAGACAAAATATAGCAATCTGGTTTGATTCTGAAAACAATACGTAGGCTGCATTGGCGACAGAGTAACGCACCTGACAATACTTCATTTTGATTTGCAACCAAAATTATATTGAGAAACTTATAATTAAAAAAAATCTCCCAAGTTTTCTTGTGGTGCGGGCATCTTGCCTGCTAATAATACAAGGACAGGCAAGATGCCTATCCCACAAAATTGAATCATCTTTTTTGTGGAGTTATCTTAATCTATTTTGTCAAAGGAAGTTATGGAGAAAATCTGGTAATAAATTACTCAATTTATCACCGCTATAACTAATTGTTAGCAATCCAAATGTGAAAGAAAGTGCTATGGTTATTTGGGATAATTTATATTTAGTAGTTTGTGAAGTAGAATCACCTGAAGCGAGAGTTAAATCATTTTTGCCCTCAGTTTCCAGATCGGTTTTTTGGAAGAATAATTTACCATCAGCGAATAAACCTAACATGGGTAAAATTTGCCCACCGACAAGAGATTCTTGTTCTGTATCATCAAGATATCTAAATAATTGATGGTGATTTAATTGAGTATTTTTCAGCATATTATTACTCCTTAGATAAGCAACTAACTAGGTGAACACAATAAAACCAATCTGTGTAAAGAAAAGTAAAATCGCCCAAACCCTCTTCACTCTTGCCTTGCCATAACGACAATTTTCAATGCTAACCTACTTAGTTTAAGTTGAGTGATAGATAAATAAAAACTTTAAAAATATTTATTTATACGGTTAAAAACTGTAAATGCTCTCCGGGTTTTGATAAGAAAGTATCAGGAGTTCCTTGAATTTGGACTTGACCTTTTTCTATGAGAACAATCCAATCAGCACGGTGGATAACGCTGGGACGATGGGTAATTAAAATTGTGGTTTTACCTCTGCGATATTCTAAAAGCCGATCTAAAACATTAGCTTCACTCATAGGGTCTAATCCGGCGGTAGCTTCATCTAAAATCAGTATAGGTGGATTTGTGAGAATTCCGCGAGCGATCGCTAATCTTTGTCTTTGTCCCCCAGAAAGATTCGCCCCAAACTCCCCTAATACGGTTTGATATTTATTAGGTAATTGACTAATAAAACCATCAGCATCAGCAATATCACAAGCTTGAACTATGTCTTCAAAAGAAATATTAGGTGTACCTAAACGGAAGTTCTCCAAAATTGTCCGACTCCAAAAATGAGGTTCTTGGGGAACATAAACTACTTGTTGTCGGTAACAATCTAAAGCAATATCTTGGATATTAAAAAAGCCGATGCGGATATTACCAGAATCTGGTACATATAACCCAGCTAATAATTTAGCTAAGGTGCTTTTACCACAACCAGATTTACCAATTAAGGCAATGACTTTTCCCCCAGGAAGCTGAAGAGAAAAATCATCTAATAAGTCAACTCTACCTGCGTGATGAAATTGGAGATGAGAACAATTAATATCTGCCACACTAGAAATTTGTGCAGTTGGTTTTTGACTTCCTCCGACTACTTCTGGTGTGGCATCAATAACTTCTAACAATCGAGAAACTGCTGTTTGGGAACGAAAATATTCATCAACAAAGCCAACTAATGAGTTAATTAAACCTACAACATTTACTTGTAAAGCATTAAAAGCTAACATTTGACCGATGCTTAAATTGCCTTGAATTACTAACATACTTCCAAAGCCTAGTAAGATAACACCACCAATTGTAGAGATAATTTTAGCAATAGTCCCGTTAATAATTGCTATTTGCACCGTGCTAAAAGCCAGATTAGCTAAACGACCAAACCGACTTTGAAATTCATCCCAAAATTGAGGAGCAGCATTTGTAGTTTTAATTACCTGTGCGCCTTTAAATGTTTCTACTAAAACACCTTGATTTTCTGCTCCTAAGACTAAAAGACTGCGGGTTTTTTGTTGGAGAATGGGTAAGAAAGGTAAGGTAGATAAAGTCATGCAACCAGCAACAAATAAAACGGCTATTGTTAATTGCCAACTATAAAATAACATTAAGCCAAAAGAAATTACAGCGATAAAAAATTGGCTAGGTAAAACAATCACAATCTGTGATACTAATTGGTTAATTTCGCCGATATCTCGCAGTCGGCTAGTAATTTCTCCACTTCGACGGGATTCATAATAATTTAATGGTAATTGGAGAAGTTTACGACCAAATTCTAGAACTAAACCTAGTTGTAATCTTTGTCCAAAATGAGAAATCATTAAGGCTTGAAATACTTGCAATCCTCCGCCAAATAAACTCATAACAACAACAGCGGAAACGACAACAGTAAGTAATTGTACATCTCCACGCACGAGAACATCATCTGTTAATAATTGAATCAAAACCGGAGTTCCTAAAGCTAGTAAACCCAGGACAATATTAATCATTAAAACCTGAGCTAGTAAGCCACGATAGGGTAAAAGCCGACGAAAAAAGCGCGTTATTCCACCTTTTGATTCTTCTTGGGGTTGTTCAAAAAAGCGGTCTGGATCTGGCTCTAATAAGAGCATTACCCCATCCCAAGCATTGGTTAATTCTTCTTTTGTCAGATAACGAATTCCCACAGCCGGATCAGCAATAACGTATTTTTTTCCCTTTTTACCATATAAAACAACCCAATGATAGCCTTGCCAATGGATAATTGCAGGTAATGTAATTTCTGTAATTCTGTCTACAATTTCTGGAGAAGCTTTGACTGCTCTAGCATTAAAACCAAGATTTTCTGAACCTCTTTTTAACCCTAATAATGTTGTTCCTAATTGTCCAGTACCAACAGCTTCTCGACTTTTAATCATACTTAAAAAGCGTCCATAGTGTTTGGTAATAGAAACTAAACAAGCTGCTCCACAGTCTTCTTCACTTAACTGTAAAACACACTGATAATTCTGATGAGGTTTGAAGATATTAAACATAATTATTCAGAAAAATTTAGGTTAATTAACACTTGTATTGGCTTGAGTTATTGCTTAATTCTGTCTACAATTTAATTTATGAATTGGTGATTAATTTGCTTTTTCTGAGGATGAATTGTAGTACAGTTTCTTGACGAGAAATAATATCAGCACGTCCTTCCATGCCAGATTTGAGATAACATAAATGATTACCTTTTCCTAAAAATAGACTTTGTGGTTCAATATTGATTTCGTAAGTAGCTACCTGGGGGGTGCTGATAATAGAGTTATTTTGTGTAGTTGCTAGAACATCTGGTGCAATTGTTTTTACAGTTCCTTTAAGAGTTCCATAGTCTGGATAGGGACAAGATGAAACCTGCATTTGTACTGCTTGACCGGTTTTTATTTTGTCAATATCTTTAGCCCAAACGTGAGCTTTGATG
The DNA here is from genome assembly GCF_001672085.1 of Anabaena sp. AL93. NCBI lineage: Bacteria > Bacillati > Cyanobacteriota > Cyanophyceae > Nostocales > Nostocaceae > Anabaena > Anabaena sp. AL93. Next base: position 21,991 of record NZ_LJOU01000085.1, read on the forward strand.
ATTAAAGGGGCATCCACAGGAGCAATTTGAGCAAGAGCCTCACTAAGTTGTACAACCTGTCCAGAGTTGCGGAGTTTGAGTTGCATTAGTGTGCCATTTGTTGGGGAGCGAATTACACTTTTATTCAACTCATTTTCTAGTTGTAGTAATTCTTGACGAGTGCGAATTTGTTGTTTTTGCAGCTCTAGACGTTGCTGGATTAATAGTTCCCGTTCTTTTTTTAAAGCTGCTAAATTGCCATCACCTCTGGCTTTTTCTTGCCTAATTCTTTCCGAAGCTACTGTTACACTTGCATTACTGGGATTAATGCCAATTTTTGCTTTTTGTATGTTTATTTGTGCTAATTTAACAGCTTGTTCTTTTTCTTCTTGGAGATTTTTAGAACTAGATTTGGCTTGTTCTAATTTGGCTTGAGCAGACTTAACAGCCTGTTCTTTTTCCTCGACTAAATTCTGAGATATTGCTCCCGATTGAGCTATATTCTGCAAGCGATCGCGCTGTAATATAGCCAGCTTTAAACCTGCTTCTGCTTCTTCCACAGTGGCTATTAATACCTTTTCTTTTTGTAATCTTGCTAGTTGCTCCTTTGCTAAATTTATAGCTACTTTAGCTTGTGTCATTTCCGCACCGGTTTTAATTTGCTGATCTTTATAGTTGCGTTCAGTGCCAGTTAATTCGGCCTGTGCAGCCATAATGGTACGGTCATTTAAGTTAGTCTGAGCAATTATTTGAGTATTGATTTGATTAATTTGAGCATCAATTTGAAGAAGTTGTAATTGACTTTGCTGAATAGTATTTTGCAGTTGTTTTTTCTGAGATTGGAGTTGGGAGTCATCAAGATAAGCAATTATTTCTCCCTTGCTTACTACCTGATCTTCTTTAGCTACAATTTTTTTAATAGTTCCCGTCATTGCAGATTCAACTAACCGTAATTCTCCCAATGGTCGGATAGTTGCAGGAACTTTAACTGTGATGTTGTAATAGAGAACAGATGTGAGACTCACAGCAACTACAAACATCGTAATCATCACTCCCCCACCAAGATGAATCCATTTACCAATATGGGGGAGAAACTCATTAGTTTCTAGTATATGCAAATCTTCTGTAGTCGAGTTATTTAAATTATAGGGAGAATTGTTATTTTGACTCTGTAAGGAGTTCACGGTATTACACCTTCTATTAGGGCTAAAATAGTCTGATCTAAGATAGAAATTGCTAATATCATGCAATCAAACATCAACTATCTCAGGTAATAAATTATTAGGAATAAAAACAAGCAAACTTCTGTGTTCACATCATGAAAAATAATTGGATGATAGGTTATAATCTAGTGAAGGGGGTAGAGATAGTTCTTCCGCTGTTGTGTGGGAATTGCTTTCTCAAATCTTTAACGCAGATCAAGCATTAAGAAGAAGTAGGGAAAAGCTCAAACTTTCTCAAAGTCCTCACTTACATTGAGCAAGCCTTTATCATTTCCCTTACCCCCTTTTGTTCTCGCAAAAGGTGTTGACTAGTACAGGTTGGCGTAAATAAACCAACCATTCTAAGTAGGTGGGTGTTGAAAATTGTCGTTATGGCAAGGCAAAAGGCAAGAGGCAAGAGGCAAGAGGCAAGAGTGAAGAGGGTTTAGACGATTTTACGTTTCTTTACACAGTTTGGTTTTATTGTGTTCACCTACTTAAATCCTCCAAAAGCCTATACTGTCTTCATTTTGACTTTTGACTTTTGACTTCCGCCTTGCGGTACTAGCCGTGCGGAGTGGTGGAAATAACTAACCATTAAAAACTCACAAAAAGCTGGTGCAAGTTGCTTTTTGAGTTTTCATGTTTCAATTTTTCCATCCCACTCTGCCGCACCAGATTACTCTTGCTTTAAGATTAGGTAATTTATAGGCTGACTAGCCCATATCTACACAAGAATCCCTAGAGATCCAACTCCACCAGTAACTGGAGGAGTTGGAACTGCGGGTACAGTCGTTACTGCGGGTGCAGTTGTTGCTGTTCCATCACCTGGTAATACGGCTGGACCTAAAGCTCCGACACCAGCAGGAAGCTCTGCACCTAAACCTAAGAAATCTTGTCCCGCAGTCAGGATAGTATTAGACTTACCTGCGGAAGTAGCACTGCTACCTTGAGGACCGGAGACGCTTGATCCCATTAAAAGCGATCCTTTGTTAGCGTAATTACTAGCAGCTAGTTCAAAGTCAGCCCCACCAGTCACTATTTCTTGCTGCTGATCAGATAAAGCAACAATCAAATCGGATGCGTCCATTTGATTTAACACAATTATTAGCCTCACTTACAAAATTAGGTGTTTCATCACCTAACAACTCAACTATAAGCATTGTTGCCTAATAATTCATAAACCTACAGGTAGAAAGTAAAGTTTGCAAATTTACCTCTAAAAGTAGAGACAAAATAGGTTGTAATTATTAAAATAGTATTATTAATAATAAAGATAAATTCTAGTTCAATAAAACCTGCACGATTCTGCATAGTATTTATTTTTTGTTTTTCCAGAGAACTCTGAATATATATATTCGTTAAGGTTGACAATCAACAAAAAATTAAAATATCTATATTTTTAGATAAGTAGGTGAACACAATAAAACCAAACTGTGTAAAGAAATGTAAAATCGCCCAAACCCTCTTCACTCTTGCCTCTTGCCTTTTGCCTTGCCATAACGACAATTTTCAACACCAACCTACTTATCTCTAATTTTATAAATATCATTTGGCTATATCAGGAATTAATTAGTAACCCGATAGTAACTGATTCAATAAATAGGCACAGGTGGCACTACCGATAGGAACTGTTAAATTATCTATTCCCAGAAAAGAAAAGGCTTCTAAAATCGTAGCGATTGAGGCAATAATTAAAGAAACTATCCAGGTTTGCCAAATACTACCTTGGGTAACAAGTAAAATGGTTACACAAATAAAATAACTGATTAAAGTCACTGTTAAAGAACCTTCCCAGCTTTTTTGAGAACCGAAAACTATATATTTATGTTTGCCAAACCGTTTCCCAATTAAAGCAGCTAATCCATCTCCCCAAGCCATAGTCATAATTCCTAAAACAGCATATTGCGGTTGGTGTAAATGCCAAAAAACACCTACTAAAACACCGATACTCACAGCATAGAAAAATGTTCCCAAACTTTGACGACCAACACTATTAATACCAGGAAGAATGGGGAATTGATAAGATAATAAGGTGATGATACTCGCAAAAACTGCCGCTGTAATTCCCACATAAGCAGGAATATCTAACCACCAAGCAATTAAAATCACATTACCTGTGCCAATATGCACGATTTTACGAATGATTTCTGGTTCGCTATCAGTAAAACGACTAACTACCCAAGCAATGCAGATAATCAATCCTACCCAAGCCGCAGCGGTGGCAATTGGCAGCGACAATGGGGAAAGGGTTTCTAAGCTCATGAATGTGTTAAACAATGAGGAAATAGGGGTATTTTTAACTTTAATTCTACTTTATGGGATTTGGATATGGAAATATTATTGATTTGGCTAATTAAGGGTTATCGCTTATTTATTTCTCCCTTATTTCCCCCTACTTGTCGCTTTCAACCTACTTGTTCTATGTATGCGATTCAAGCTATTGAACGGTTTGGGGTATTTCGGGGTGGTTGGATGGCTATCATGCGGATTTTACGCTGTCACCCTTTTCATCCAGGAGGTTATGATCCTGTTCCAGATGCGAAAGCAAAATCTTGTTGTGAACATGAAGAGTGATCACGGATTTAAGGGATTACTGGATTACACGGATGCTTTTGGTAAGTAATTGGACAAAAATATACTCAAAACGGCTTGATTGTTTGATTCTAAAGGTAGGGGTAAAGCAAAATCTCATTGGTGTCAATTTAAGCTCAAATCTCTACCACATCTCGTTCCTAGTCTCTGACTAGGAATGCAGTTGATGAGGCTCTGCCTCACGGCTACCATGAGACTAAGCTCAAGGTGGTCTGGTCAGCACAGCTTGCCTGATTACTCTTGCAAGCTCAGTCCCTTTAGGGCTGGGTTACTGACTACTTAAGCATAGTAGCCAAACTATAAGCAATTTTGTGTTTTATAATTATCATTATATCATCATTGCTATCTGAACATATTTAAAATCTTGTAATCTCTTGCTGGTACTGAAGTCTGAGACTTAATGAATATAAATTTTAGGTACTAAATTTTAGTTATTTGAGTTTCCACCATAAAATTACCGCAAGAGCCAAAATATTTAATTATAATCAATTCATCTTCCAATTGTTCAATTACCTCAATATTGGTGATATTTGCTAACTTTTCTAGTAATTCATTATCTGAATCTTTATCACCACCATAATATGAATAATCGGCATTATCAATCCATCTAGTTTTCACATTTTTAATGAGAGTTTCAGGTTTTCCTTGTAGCATTCCCTGGGCAATCATTTTTTCTTTTTCATCTTCACTAATCTCCGAAAGTTTTGTCGCAGATGCAGGTGGATTTGATGGTGGTTCTGTTGGGGATAATGTTTCATATCTGATACTATTATGTGCAGGATCTGGATTTCTTTGACCAGTTGTTGTTGTTGTTATTGTTGTTTCAGTGAGAACAATTGCTTTCACTTTTGCTTCAGAATTGACAAGATAAACAGGATAAATTGCTTTAATGATTTTTCCCTCATCATCGTACCCTTTTGCGGCTTCGTGATAATTGAAACGGAAAGGCGCACCTTTACTTTCGAGACTCAGAAAAGCTGGTGGATCTGCAAGGTTAGCACGTTGCAGAAATATTAAAGCGTTGTTAATTGATTGCTGGATTTCAGTTTGAATATCTTGGTTTAGAGATGTAAAATTAAGGTGGAGTTTTTGACAAAGGTGATCGCTCAATTCTCTTATAGTTTGCTTAAAGTCGTCTTCTTGCCATTTGCCAGGAACAGGATATTGAACTTTTCCCTGTGCGAGATTTGCTGCTTTTGTCAGCAGTTCTGAAACTTGTGATAATTGACTTTGTATATCAAATATTCCTAGCTTCTGAGAAAACAAGTTTAGCATTTCATTTAGCATTCCTGATAGTAATTCTATTGAAATTGTGTTTTCTCCTCGCATGATTGCCTGTCCACCAATCAGAACAATAGCCGAGATATCAGCTTTAATATCATTGACTTTTTCTCGACGTTGTTGCTTGAGTTCTGGGTTGCTTGTTGCCATCAATGTAAACAAGCTATTTGCTAAAGGATCAAGATATTGCTCTTTGAGAGTTTTATATTCACCTGTCAATACATGATGCTGGGGGCGATCGCTTGTTCCATCGTAATGAGTTACTGTATTTTGTTTGACAGATGCTAGTTGTGTTAAAAGTCTGCCCTTGCTTGCTTCTAATTCAGCTAAATTTTGAACTATCGTTTGATTCTCTTTTTTGAGAGTTTCAATTTCCTCATTCTTTCTATCAATTTGTTGATGGTAATTACTTATTGTATTATTCAATTCTTTCTGAAGAGTTTCAATTTGTCCTTGATACCTTCCTATTAAAGGAGAAAAATTGTTTCTCTCTGCGGTAATCCTGGCAAGTTCTTTATTTAGTGATTCGTCGTCTCTATCCCAGTCTTGACAGATTTTCTCTAATTTACGATTTTCACGATTTAGCGATTCATTATCTTGTTCTTTTTCAGTTAGTTGTTGGCGCAATTTCTCTTTATCATCTAATAATCTGTTGATTAAATTAAGTGCTGGCTGAATATTTTCGTAAGCCACTTTTATCTCTGAATATTCAAACTGTGTGTCAGGTTGCCCATCGTAAATAGCACATAACCAGTTATAAACCAGCAGAAGTTTGTTGTATATTTTTTCGTTTGTTCGAGACATACTTAGCATACTTTTTAATGTATTTTTTGCTTGATCTATAAGTTCAATTTTTTTCTCTTTTGGAAATTGTTCAACTTGTTCTTTTGTTTCTGGCTGTGAGTTATTTGTTTCTTGAAATTCCATCATGTATAACCTTCCTTATTCAATCGAGTAGGTAGAAGAAAATCGCAAAGCAGTGTTGTAAGTTTTTCCTGTTTTGATATCTATAGCCGTGACAGCAATCTCAGTTTTACCAAAATTCATGGAAACTTCCACAGGGCGATCGCGTGTTCCTACTGTTGAGGAAATATCAACATCTAATTCAC
>NZ_LJOU01000086.1:0-27463 GCF_001672085.1 Anabaena sp. AL93
TGGGTAGTTTGCCACTTGATATAAGATTCTGGACTTGTGAAAAGTGCCAGACTAGACATGATAGAGATATTAATGCAGCAATAAACCTCAGAGATGAGGGACTACGAATTTTGACCTCTGGAACGGGGGATAAAGCGATGAAGTGTGGTCTTGGGGGTTTCCCCCATGAACAACTTCATCAAGAAGCCTGTCGCCCAGAAATAAGTCGCAGTAATAGAGGACGCAAGAAGTCTACTACTGTGCTTTCTGTTGGACAGGAAGCCGACACTGTACCGTCAGGTCAGTGTGGGTAGTTCACTTCCCCAGCTTAGAAACTGACTCTGTATGCACAAAAATAATTAATTCTGACGAAGACTCCACCAGTTTTCAGCCTGTTGGTGGATAGACTGCAATTCTTCTGAAGACATTTTATCTAGATGTTTTAAAATTAAGCCCATTCGTCCTTGAGTTTGGAGTTTCTCTCTGTGTCTGTTCAGAAAATCCCAATAGAAAAAATTGAATGGACAGGCATTTTCACCTATCCGTTCTTTGTGATTATAAACACAGCTTTTACAATAGTCACTCATCTTATTTATATAGTTAGCAGAAGCAGCATAGGGTTTAGATGCTAATACTCCTCCGTCTGCGAATAAACCCATACCAATAACATTAGTTTGCATCACCCAATCATAAGCATCAATAAATACTGCATGAAACCAATTTTCTACAGCTTGGGGTGAAATTCCCGCAATTAAAGCAAAGTTACTCAATACCATTAACCGCTGGATATGATGAGCGTAACCTGTACTTTTGATCTGGGTGATAGTTTGGTGTAAACAATTCATGTTTGTTTCACCTGTCCAGAAAAATTCGGGTAATGATTGGGTGTGACCAAACCAATTCTTTTCGGCATATTCTGGATCTACAAAATGATAGATGCCATACATATATTCTCGCCAACCCAATACTTGACGAATAAAACCTTCCACACTATTTAAAGGTAGTTGGTGTTGTTTATATGCTGCTTCAGCGGCTTGAATTACTTCCAATGGTTGGAGTAAGCCAATATTCAAATAAGGAGAAATTAATGCGTGCCACATTGTCTGTTCTCCGGTAATCATCGCATCTTGGTAAGTACCGAAATCTGATAAACGATGTTGAATAAACCAGTCTAATACTTGAAGTGCTTGTTGACGATTTACTCCCCAATCAAAGGGTTCTATTTCTCCATAAGTTAAATGAGAAAGAGAGTTAACTTTGTCTATAACATCGAGAGTAATTGCGTCTGGTGTAAACCATTGGGCTGGGGGTGGATGTAATTTACCTTTAGGTGGTTGACGATTTTCTTTATCTAAATTCCACTGTCCTCCAATTGGTTGTTTGTCCTCCATTAAAATTTGAAAACTTCGTCTTCCTTCTCGATAAAAATCTTCCATTAATAGGCGTTTGCGACTTTTCGCCCAATCAGTGAATTCTTCTGTACTCCATAAAAATTGATTATTAGGAATTAAGGTGATTGGACAAGGTAATTGTAAATTTTGAATTATTTGGATGAATGGTTGATCATTGGGTGTCATTACCCGCAATTCGGTAATTTGATTAACTTGAATCCATTCTTGGAGTGATGTTTGAAAATCTGTGGCTACTTTGTATGTGACTGCATAGTTTAGTTGTGCTAATTCTGCTGCAAAGTGGCGCATTGCTGACCAAATTAACACTAATTTTTGGCGATGATATGGTCTGATTTGAATATGCTGTAATGATTCGATGAAAATTACAGGTGTATTTATTTGATGATTACAGCTTTTTAAGGCTGATTGTTGTAGGGAAAGTTGATCGCCTAATATCCAAATTCCAATCATAGATAATTTTATATTTTATGTGAATTTAAGTTTTTTGATTTTGGGATTTGAATCTCCCTGCAATAAATTCTCTTTTTTCTAAATGTTTGGTTTTACGTTTGGTAACTCTTTCTCTCCACATTTGGAAACTGGATGATTTCATTTCCCTTCTCATCAGAGCAATTACCTGTTTTTCTAAGAGTCCAAATTGTTTTTCTATCACATCAAATGGTGTCCGATCTTCCCAAGCCATTTCGATAATACGATCTATGGTTTCAGTATCTAAGTCAGGTAGTTTCATACTTTGAGAATTTGAATAAAAATGCCACAATTATAAATCTATATTGATTATACTATCACAACTCTCTTTTCTCTTGTTTTCTCTAAGGAGGTAGAACCTCTAAGATAGCATTCCCAGTCTGGAGACTGGGAACGAGAAGACGAGAAATAAATCGCCAGAATGCTCTAAAATAAGAGTAGGTACAAAAAACTCTGTACTCTCCTCCAGTCGCTTCATCTTTATTACTTATGACTTTCTCGTCAGCACGACAGTATTTTTACCAAGAGATTCAACAACCTGATGAGGATATCAATCTCGCAAAGGCAGCTTTGTATATTGCCCAGGAAGAATATCCAGATATTGATACTGAAGAGTATTTAAATGCTATTGATACAATGGCAATGGAGTTAGAGGAACGTTTGCCTTCTTTTCGCTATCCTCTACGGGTTATTCAAAGTATTAATCAATATTTATACGAAGAATTGGGATTTGATGGTAATAAGCTTGATTATTATGACCCCCGCAATAGTTTTTTAAATGATGTCATTGAACGGAAAACGGGTATTCCGATTACTTTGGCACTGGTTTATATGGAGGTAGCCAAACGGATTGATTTTCCGATGGTTGGGGTAGGAATGCCGGGACATTTTTTGATTCGTCCAGACGTGGAAGATATAGGGATTTTTGTGGATGCTTTTAATGGTGGTGAGGTGATGTTTGCCCAAGACTGTCAAGAAAGACTTTCACAAATTTATCAGCAAGAAGTGACACTCAAACCTGAATTTTTAGCGGTTGTGAGTAATCGGCAATTTTTAACGCGAATGTTGACTAATTTAAAATATATTTATCTTCAAAAGCAGGATCTAGAAAGGAGTTTAAGAACTGTAGAACGGATTTTGCTGTTGTTTCCAGAAGCAAGTTTTGAATTAAGAGATCGGGGTTTATTGTATTATCAACTTGGGCAGTTTTCTCAAGCTGCGGAAGACTTACAGATTTATTTAATCAAAGTTCCTGATGCTAGGGATGGAGATGTAATTCGTCAATTACTTGCTAAGTTGAATTAGCTAGTTGTATAATTTTCTTAGGAGTCTATCGAGTCAGGAGATGTTGTTATGCTGACCATTGATACTAATAAAACATTATATGAACAAGATTTTTATCTGTGGATACAAACTACACTTACACTTTTGAGAGAAAGAAAATTAGAACAATTAGATATTGAGAATTTGATTGAAGAAATTGATAGTATGGGAAGGAGTGAAAAGAAAGAACTAAAAACTCGCCTAGTTGTCCTAATTGAACACTTATTAAAACTACAATATTGGACAGAGGAAAAAGATTACAATGCTAGGGGCTGGCGTAATACTGTCGTTGAACAAAGACGACAAATAGCCTATACTCTAGCAGATAGTCCTAGTTTAAAAGGTATTTTAGATGATGTATTTCTAGATTGTTATACAGATGCTAGAAATGATACAATAAATAAATATCAACTTCCCCCAACTTTATTCCCTGAAGAACCATCTTTTTCTTTAGTTCAGGTTCTCAATGCAGATTTTATGCCCTAAGTCTAGAGTATAATTCAAGATGGTGCGTTACGCTATCTGGGCGCAAGCCTCGCGCCCCTACTTCCTGACTTTCATACTTTTTTCCTCAGTCTAACTTTAATCAGCAATTCATCTTTAATTCGGTTCAAAATTGAAGTTTCATTTAAAGTTGATAGAATTTGACTAACTACTGCTTTTGGTCCATCTGGTCCCCAGGTTGCACCATTGGCTAAATAGGCTTTGGTAACTTGACCGATACTGTATGAAGATACTCCAGCTACTCCTGCTTGGGTTATAGCTATGGATAAATAGGGTCCAATTGTCATGCCGGCGGTTGCTGTTGCAGAGATACCCAGTAGGGTTTTTAAACTACTTAAACCCAAATTTGCTAATAGTTCACTAGCACCGATACCACCCATACTCAGGGCGATTTTTTGGAGTAATTTCACTGCACCGGTTTCTGTCATGGGGATACCGTAAAGCTTGGATAAGCCTAAAATTAAGGAGATATCTATAATTACAGCACTGAGTATATCCACTACTGTAACAGGATTGAGTGCGATCGCCAATGCTTTAGTAATTACTGCTTTCCAAATTAACTGATTCGCATTTTCTTCTCTAATTATCAGTTTACGTTGTACCAACTGCTGATTAACATCATCAGCATAAAGCATCGTATTTAAAGCTACTAATGCCTTACCTTCATGGTGGAGAATTTCCAATATTTTCAACTTTAATTCGTCAACTTGTGATTGTCCTTTTTGGAGTTTTATACCTCTAGTTCCATCAGGATTTTGTACCGCCATTCTGACTAATGGTGAAGCTGCGGACATAACGATTTCTGCTGGTGAAAGTAATTCCCGCACTCTATCATCTCGAATTTTTTCGTAAATTGTCATGCGGTCAGTTTCGGGATATTGGTCAACTTTATTAAAGACTAAAATTATCGGTTTACCGACTTCTCGTAATTGCGATAAAGCTATTTTTTCAATCTTGGTCATATCTCCCGAAATTACAAATAAAATTAAATCTGCTTGCTTGGCAATTTGTTCAGCTAAAGCTGCGCGAGTTTCACCGTCTACTTCATCTAATCCAGGAGTATCAATTAATTCAACTTGGGATTGACCATTGCTGGGTAATGTGACTTTTAAAGTCCCTAAAGCTTCTTCACTAATACTCCAATTTACTGTTTGTGCATCACGAGTAACACCATGTAGAGGTCCAGTAACAAAGACTTCTTGACCAACTAAAGCATTGAGAAGGGAAGATTTACCCCGTCCTACCATCCCAAAAGCGGCAATTTGAACTACCATGCTTTCTAGTTTATCTAGCATGGTTTCTAAATCATGAATTTCTGCTTCTAATCCAGATTTTTCCACAGAGGAAAGATCAAGATTGTTAACTAAGTTTCGGAGTGCATTTTTGGCTTGTTTGTAGTTAAGTTCGGCTTGAATATCGTCAAAGGTAAAAATGGCATTATCCAATTCTTCTTCCCAATTGGGGATGGATTCAGGTATAGTGTTCATTTGAGAAAGCGAAAAACAGGGAGTAATTAAAAGTTACACTAGCACAAATACAGTATATGAGATTTTTCAAGTAAGACATATTAATCAGATTTTACTCTGTGGGTGCAGGTTATTTCCAAATTTATGCCTTTAGAAGATGTCGAAGAAGCCATGAAGCGGATAACGGTTAAGTTCAAGGTGTAAAATATTTTGGTGGTTAATATCCAACCTTGTATATTTAGACAAAGTAGTAGAGTGATAAGCTTTAGTTTAGTATAATGTCAAGGAGAGTATTGTGTGAACTTAACTCTTTTGTCCTTATTTATACAAACTATAAATAGTTTAGAGGTTAATTTATATGAAATTGATCATCAAAAATTTAGGTCCGATTAAAAACAATACTCAAGCCATTGATTTAGCCAAGGATTTCTTTATTTTTGTTGGACAAAATAACAGTGGTAAAAGCTATGTTGCTCAATTATTATGGGCGATTTTTAATGAAGATATAATTCATAAATTTGCACGTACAAATGTAGAAATAATTGATAATCAAATTGTTGAAAATATAAATAATATCGAAGTTAATCCTGAATTATTGGCAGTAATTTTGAATAGATATAGTTCATTTTTGCAGGAAGAAACAAAAAAAGAGATATTTAATACAGGCAAAAATTCCCAAATACTCAATAATATTGTTATTGCTTTTGACTATGAAATATCTGAATTAAGAGAAGGAGAAATTGAAGGAACTGTCAGAATAAAAGATGCTGATGACAATAGATTAGAATATATAGAATTTAAAAAAGATCAAGGAGATTTAATATATAAATTTATAGAGAAACAATTACCAGAGAGTATTAAAGAAATAATTCCTAAAAAATCTTTAGACAGGGATTTACTGGATGAAAAAAAGTTTCTTCTAATTGCAACAATAATTAGAACAATGTTGAAATATGAACATGAGACTTTTTTCTTACCAGCTAGTAGAATTTTCTTTTCTACATTCTATCGTTATATTTATGAGGTTGATAGAAAAAGACGGGAACAAGATATTAAAAAACTTGTAGATTTACTAGAAAATCGCCGCAATAGGTCTAATATTCAATCATCTGATCTTCAAGAGTTAGATGTTTTTAAAAGAAAATATACAGAACCCATGAATAAGGTTTTTGAAAAACTTTTCTCTCTGAATCTTGAAGAAAATATTGAAGGAAATTATATCAATCTTGTCCAACAATTACAGAAGATTATTGGAGGTGAGATAAAACTTATTAGTGTAGAGGGAATTGGTCTGATAGAATTTTATTTTAAAATTGATTCTGTTGATGAACCTTTGCCCATGTATTTAGCTTCTTCTTCTGTTAATCAATTAACACTTCTTTATTTATATTTAAAATATTGGGCATTAGAAAAGAATAATTTTTTAATGATAGATGAACCAGAAGTAAACTTACATCCTGAAAATCAAATTAAGTTAATCAATATATTAATACAGTTTATTCAAAGTCAAACAGGAAATAAAGTATTAATAACAACCCATAGTTCTATGTTAGCTAATGCTATTAATAATTGTATCTATCTGGATGTTCTTAAAAATCAACATGGAGTTAATGTCAAAAAAATTATAGAAGAAAATAAATTAAAATATGTTGATTCATCTATTTCTATATCAAAAGAAAAGGTAGGTGTTTATTTCTTCACAGGTGATAGGATAATTGATTATGAAAGCAGTGATTATGGCATCTATTTTATGAACTTTCGAGAGGTTGAAAACAATTTAGATAACTCACTTCGCATTCTGACTGATTATATTTATCTTCAAGAAGATGAGGTTGAAGATGAGTAAAAGTAATAAATATTATTTAAATAATCCTAAAAAGCTAAGTGTTCCTTCTCTGAGGGATGAATTACATAGAAAATTAGCTGAAACACAATTTATTGAAGAGGTTACTAATGATCAAATCGAAGTTGAAGAAAAAAATTCTGATGCAAAACTTAAAAAGGTATCTATTGAAGAATTAAATTATTCTGATGATAAATCAAAAGTAGACAGAATCTGGAAAATCAACTTAGAAAAAGAAATATTCGGTATCTCAACTAAAGACAAAACTCCAGAATGTGCTATTTTGGTTTTACAAAAATATGAAAGTAGTTATAAATTAAATATTATTTTAATTGAATTAAAATCTAGTATATCTAATAAGGACTTAGGGAAAATTGGAGAAAAATTTCAATGTGCAATGTCAAGAATATATATGTTACTTGTTCTGAATAATCACTTAAATTCAATTCAAAATTATCACGAATCAGAAATATATATAGATTTTAAAGGAATTCTATCTTATCAAAATTTTTCTGATAAAAGTAAATTTACGGAAAAAAATAACGAAAAATTATATTCGCAAATGTATGACATTTTGCAGACTCCTGGTAAATCACGTCTATTCACTTGTCAAACAATTTTAAAAGATCAAGATAAAATTAATATTAAATGTTTTTGTCAGCAAGACGAGGTAATAAAGATAAGTTTAGAATCCTTATTATCCAAATAATTCATCCTACTTCCTATTCTCTCCTTTCCCCCGCAGTTCTAATCAATTCCCCTATCAAAGCCACAATCGCAGTCGTAGAAATTAACATCACACTTAAAGCATTAATATCCGGTTTGACTCCCGTTCTAATCCGGCTAAAGATTTCCATTGGTAAAGTATTAGTACCACTTCCCGCAGTAAAACTAGCAATTAAAAAATCATCCAAACTCAACACAAAAGCCAATAAACACCCAGAAATAATTCCTGGCATTAATTGAGGTAATAAAACTAAAATAAAGGCTTGTGTTGGTGTCGCACCTAAATCTAAAGCTGCTTCTTCCAAATGGGGATTAATATTATTCATCCGCGCAGACACTACCAAACCAACATAGGATAGACAAAATACAATATGGGCGGCGATAATAGTCCATATACTCAAAGGAATAGCAAAGGCTGCTAAACATACTAGGGTAGAAACTGCGATCGCAATATCAGGAATTAATAACGGTAAATAAGCAATTCCCTGATATAATTTCTTACCAGGAAAGTCATAGCGTGCCAACCCCACAGCCATTAATGTTCCCATAACGGCGGAAACTCCCACAGCACAAAAAGCCACCACCAAACTATTATATAACCCCGATAAAATCCGCTCGTCACTAAATAATTTTCCGTACCATTCCAGGGTAAAACCTTGCCATGTAGCACTGTAAGGTGACTGATTAAAACTATAAAAAGCCAGTACCAGGATAGGTAGATACATAAACACAAATATAATCAGTGCAAAAACCACCTGCCATGAAACACGCGGTTTATTTATTTGTTTGTATATATTCATGCTGCTTAATAAATGCAAATATTTGGTTATCGTATTATATTATACTTATTTTTTGTTTTTAGTCAAGTTAAAAAATCCCAAATCTAACTAATTATTCTGTCTAATTTATTTCTTAAGGATCAGGCATTTACATTACCTGAGATAGACAAAAAATATCAAATATAAAACATAAGATTTGGTAGTAATCATAAATAAGGGTGGTTTTGATCTTTTTAGCTATTTCTGCGTTAGTTATTTCATTTATTCATCAACTAACTAGAAATAGAAATCTGATATTTTAGGAGATTGACATGAAAATTGCTCAGGTTTCCCCACAGTGGGAGAGAGTACCCCCACCAGCTTATGGTGGCATAGAATTAGTAGTGGGGTTATTAACTGATGAATTAGTCCGTCGAGGACATGAAGTGACATTATTTGCATCAGGAGATTCTTTAAGTTTAGCCAAATTAGTATCAGTGCATCCCCGCGCTTTAAGGCTAGATCCTACAATTAAAGAGCCGGCTATTTATGAAATGCTGCTATTAGCTTCAGTTTATGAACAAGCAGAAAATTTTGATATCATCCATTCTCATGTAGGACTAGGAGCGCTAGTTTATGCCAATTTAGTCAAAACTCCTACAGTTCACACTTTACATGGAATTTTTACTCCCGATAATGAAAAAATCTTTAAATATGGCAAAAAACAGCCTTATATTAGTATTTCTAATTCTCAAAAAGAACCCCGGCTAGGATTAAACTACGTAGACACTGTTTATAATGGCATTGATGTTAGTAGTTATGAATTTTATCCCCAACCAAATGAACCATCTTATTTAGCTTTTTTAGGGAGAATGTCCCCAGAAAAAGGACCACATTTAGCAATTGAAATTGCTAAAAAAACTGGTCGGAAGTTAAAAATAGCAGGTAAGGTAGATTTAGTAGACTTGGAATATTTTGACCAAAAAATTAAACCACATATTGATGGTAAACAAATTGAATATTTAGGGGAAGCCAATCATCTGCAAAAAAATGCCCTTATGGGGGGTGCTTATGCAACTTTATTCCCCATTACTTGGCGAGAACCCTTTGGATTAGTCATGGTAGAATCAATGGCATCAGGTACACCTGTAATTGCCATGCGAATGGGTTCAGCAGAGGAAGTGATTGTTGATGGTGAAACAGGTTTCCTTTGTAATAATGTGGCAGAATGTATTCATTCTCTTGACAAAATAAGTAACTTAGATCGTTACGCTTGTCGTGAATATGTGGACAAAAATTTTAGTGTTCAGCACATGACTGATGGTTATGAAGCAGTTTATCGCCAGCTAATTGCCGAAAACTTAGCTCAACAAAATGGTTTTTCCCGCAATGTTTTAGTTACTTAGTAGGGGTGCTTGTCGGTTAAGGAAATGTAGGTTGGGTTGAGCGACAGCGAAACCCAACAAGATCCTTGATAATGTTGGGTTATGGCTAATAGACATCTCCGGTAAAGATTGTAGAGACGTTCCATGGAACGTCTCTACAGGGGTTTCATGTCACGCATATTTAATTTTCACCAGATGTCTAATGACAAAGAAACCAGATGTGTAGGGGTAAAGCAAAAGCTTAATGGTTTCAACTTAAGCCCTGGCGAATGGAATTCACGGCTACACAAACAAAGTCCGCCTGCGCGGACTAAGGAAAAATCAAGGATTGAAACCCACGCAGGTGGGTTTTGCCTGTGTAGACGCGGTTTCTAACCGCCCGTTTTACGTTAAGTTGACACCAATGAAGCTCTTGCTTTACCCCTACGTTTAGAATCAAACAATCAAGCCGTTTGCAGTATAGTTCCTGACTCCTGACTCCTACTCTAAACAGCTTTTTGATGTCTGACTTCAACAACTGTATGCACATTCCCACGAGGGGTAAAATCTGTTTTCACAGTAATTGCTAAAGGATCACAAGCTGCAACTAGATCATCTAAAATTTGATTGGCTGTTTCTTCATGGGAGATATAGCGATCGCGGTAGCTGTTAATATAAAGCTTGAGTGCCTTCAACTCTACTACCTTTTCATCTGGAATGTATGTAATATAAATAGTCGCAAAGTCAGGATAACCGGAAAAAGGACATTTGCAAGTAAATTCCGGTAAAGTAATATTAACGTCGTAGCGTCTGCCAATGCGGGGGTTAGGAAATGTAATTAATTTCCCTTCCGCAATTTCGCGTTCACCATATTTTATTTCTTGACTTGCTGGAGATACAGTTTCAGGTGCAAGGTTACTCATTATGTTAATAAACAGAAATGCAGAGATTGACAATTATTAACTTAACAGTTTTTAACATTTCTCCCCAGCTTCATGAGTTACCTACTCAATTTCTTTTTCCCAATCTGGACAACTTTCATCATCCCAACCATGAGGGTGCATACCACAGACTAGTAAATTACCACTGTAAACTTGTCCGTGATAGTTACTACAACCAATACAAGCAGCATTTTTTTCTAGTGTAGCTTCTACTGCATAGGGAAAACCAGCATCTATATCTTCGGATATGTCCCCTAATTCCCAATAAATTTCCAAAAATGGTTCGGTCAAGTCCTGTAAAAACTGTTCGTGCAAAGTAGCGAAGGTATCAATATCAGCCACCAATGCGTTTTGTACTTCTTCAGTAATCTCTTCCGTAATCTCAAAAAAAGCGTCTACCATATCATTTATTTCTAGGAAGAACTGCTCTACTCCATCAGTCACGGCTTCAATCATGCCTATTAAGTCTTTTTGCCACTGTTCCATAACTTGTACTCTAAAAGGCTAAAAACATGACGCTTAACACCGCTTAACTGGAAGCTATCGAGTTTACGGTTGGTAATTGCAACTGAAACCATCTTGGGTACAGCGTCATTTTTCGATAATTACGAGAATTAAATGTTCCTGATACCCAAAGTAAAAAATTGCTTTTTACGGTTCACGTTGCAGCCGTTTTAACTCTTCCTGTAGTTCTAGCACTTGATTGCGTAGTTGATCTACATTATCGCCATTTTCTTTATTTTCTTTTGTCGTCTCTTTCACCCTTGGTTCTTCGTCAACCTCTAAAATTTCAATCCGACGAGGTTCGGAAGGGGCTGTTTTTTCAGGCGTTTGTCTAGAGGTTGATTGCTGTTGGGCTTGCTTCATCATATCTTCGACAAAGCGGCGAGCCTCTTCTGTGTTCATCTCACCTTTGGCTACCATTTCATCTGCCAATTTTTGAAATTGCGATCGCAATTCGGCTAACTTCCCCCCAGCTTTTTCGCCAGCGTAAGAGGCTAACCCCACACCAAGATAAAAAGCTTTTTGTACAATATCTCCAAAACCAGGCATTGCTGCTGAAAGCTCCTACAAATAAGGCGACCCGGAGACTACGCCTACCACAAGCATCCCTTATTGCTGCTACCTTCCGGTCCTGACAAAGTTTGGGCGTTGAAGTTGCATAGATCCAGGTCTTCCATCATCATAACACGAAAATTCAAAATTTGTGGACTATTCCACAACAATTCGCCATTCAAATAATTGATAACTGACACAATCGTTCTGTACCAAGGGGTCAGCCAATACTATTGCTTGTGCCTCATCCATTGATGCCGCCTCAAATAACATCATTCCACCACCCTTCTGCGCCCAATAACCTGTTTTAGCTTTGTGTCCTTTAGTAATCAACTCTTGTACATAGGCTCTATGGGCAGGTACATATTGGTCAAAGGTGGGTTTCTCAACCTTACCAGTTTCAATTTTGACAAACCAAGCCATATCTTCAGATGAGATTTTAAATGAATAATTTCTGATTTATCACAAAATATCATGATTCGTTATCGTATTTGCGCTGATTCATATATTTTTATGATTTATGTAATATTTCATAGCCACACGCTACCCATTTACACATCCATCCTGTATAATTATTTAGTAAAAGCAGGAGAATTAAATGAGTCGCTTTTTCGTTGCCCTCTTACCACCACAAAATATCCAAGAATATGCAAACGAAATTAAACAGTATTTTGCAGATAAATATGCCTCCTACAGTGCTAAAAAATCACCCCCCCATATTACCTTACAGCCGCCCTTTGAATGGGCAGATTATTCCCTATTGAGTTTAGAAACATCCTTGGAAGCATTCGCTATTCAACAGCAATCAATTTCCATCACATTCAACGGGTTTGCTGCCTTTCCGCCTCGTGTTATATACATGGATGTAGTCAAAAGTCAAGCACTTTTGAATTTACAAACAGATTTAGTCACACATCTAGAAACCAAATTAGGGATTATTGATGAAGTCGGAAAAACTCGCCCCTTTATCCCCCATCTCACAGTAGCATTTCGGGATTTAACAATGGAGAACTTTCGGACTGCTTGGCCAGAATTTGTCCAGCGTCAGTTTTATTCTGAATGCACAGCAACTCATTTAACTCTACTCCTGCATGATGGCAACTGCTGGAATATTAAATCAAAATTTCCGTTTCTACCATCCGGCAAATGATGCTAAAATTTGTGAGATTATCTAGAAATTTACTAATAATTTGTTAAATTTTTAAAATTCAGTTGAATTAACTGAAAATGACTGTAATAATGATTCTACTGCTGAGAACAGACAATTAGTGAATATCAAAAATTCATTCACAAAAATGGATGGAAATTGTTTACTTATTGTTATAGGTAAAAAGTAAGTTTTAAATTTGCTTTTTCTTAATTATTAAACTGATTAAATCCAGTCCCCATAATAACACAATGCCTAGCAAATTAAATCTCAATAGCGGTGAAACTCTCCAGAAAGGTGCCACAGGATCACAAGTTCGACAACTCCAAGAAATCTTAAAAGCACTGAATCTAAATCCAGGAACAATAGATGGTGATTTTGGCAATAATACTGTCAAAGCCGTTAAACAATTTCAAAGTCAAAAAGGGCTTGAAGCAGATGGTGTAGTCGGAAAAAATACTCAAAATGCTTTAAATAATGCTCTTGGACAAGCAACAACAAGCGCAGCATCATCTACATCATCCCCTACTGTAAGCGCCCCTACAAAAGGTTTTGGTGGGACAACTGGAAAACTACCACTTCCAGCAATTCCTCTCATTAAACAGTTTGAAGGTCTTTTTTTAAAGGCTTATCCAGATCCCCTGAGTGGTAATTTACCTATCACCATTGGTTACGGTTCCACTAAAAAAAGAGATGGTAGTAACTGGAAATTAGGTGAAAGCATCACTCAACAAGAAGCAGATGATTTATTGATGCTTCAGCTAGAGAATAGCTATCTACCACCTCTGCAAAAAATTCCTGTTTGGAATGAGTTAAACGCCAATCAACAGGGTGCTTTATTAAGTTTTGGTTATAACTTGGGTGCTAACTTCTATGGTAGTTCCAACTTCTCAAGCATGACTAGAGTTTTGAGAGATAAAAAGTGGGATGAAATTGAAGAAACTTTTCTAAAATACAGAAATCCTGGTAGCAATGTAGAAGCAGGATTGAAACGGAGAAGACAAGCAGAAGCTAAACTATTTTTAACTCCTGTTAGCTAAATATTAAATTCAATCGGAGACGTTCTATAGAACGTCTCTACATTCAAAAAATACTAATTACTTACCATTGGGACGTTGAATAATCGTTTCTACTATTCGTCGTTTTGCTTGTGGATCAATTCCTACCAAACGCACATATTCACCGTTATATTCAGATAAACAAGATTCTAAAGTAGAAATAGCATCGGAATGGGCATCAATATTAAAAGAACCACAACTTTGCCAAGAACCTGTCCGAAACCGTCGTTCATCAACGTGTTCAATGCCAATTTTACAACCTTGAGATAAAATTTGGCGAACTTGTTCTTGAGTTTCTAAACTTAAATGAGTAGGTTGATTAATTGTAGGTTTGCTAACTGGACTTTCCACAACAGGTAAACTTGCTTGAGACGCTTTACCGCGATTTAAACGATTATATTCATCTACTAAATGAGAAGTTTCTACCCGTTTTTGTTCACCAACCATAAATTTACCAGACTCAATTAAATGAGAGAGTGTAAAATCTGGCTTTTTAAATGCTGGTGGACCGTCTAAACTATTAACAACTCGTAAAGAGACATTTTCAAAGCCAATTTGATGGATAAAGTTACGAATTTGTTCATCATAAATCCGAGAACGCAAAGCACTAAAAAAGTCAATAGATTGATGGCGAAAAGTATCAACAAATTGTTCAACTTCTCGTTGTGAAAGTCCATCTTCTGCAAAAATTCCGCCGACAATTCCTATTTTATCATCGCGGTTTGGTTCCCAATAAAATTTATCCATTCTCCCATCACGAATTAATGGTGCATAGAGAGTAGAAAAATCATTGCCAGTCACAATAATTGGTACACGACATAAAGGATTGGAATCATAACTTCCGGGTAACTGCACATCTGTGGGATTATCAGCAATATTCATCAATGTGGCATTTACCAACTGAGTATTTACTGTATATTGAGTTCCTTCGTCAAAACGTCCTGCACCGGCATCTAAATCATTAATCATCAGTACGCACATTTTCCCTCGTACCTTGATTAATTCTGCTGTTTCCCGATAACGCAGACGTATCAATCGCGCTGGATCTCCTGCATCTGGACTTTCTAATTCTCCTCCAGATATTAAGGTGACTTCGATACCCATTTTTTCAAAGACTAATTCGCATTGAAAAGTTTTCCCCTCACCTTTGCGTCCATGAATACCTAAAATTAGAGGAACGCGAATCCCAGGAATATTTAAGAAGTTTTTGGTGATATGAACTGCAAGTTTATCAAGAAAACTAGGCGCAATGTAGTAACTCATAGAATGTATCCCTGGTTATGTTTTATTTGTCAGTTGTTAGTTGTTAATTATCTAAGTCACTTTCGAGAACAGAGGCTAAAACTTGTTTTGTGTTAGTTTGAAATTCTGTAACATTGACTCGATTCAAAAACCAAATTGATATCAACATTCCCACAGCTTCTAATAGAAATACCATGCCATAAGCTAAGACCAAATTATCGGGTAAAAACTTGCGTCCTAAATCTAAAACAGTACCACCAATTACCGTAGCAATGCCTCTAGATAAAGACTGGGCAAGTCCCCAAGCACCAATAAATGTACCTGCGGCTTCAGCAATTGTTAAGTCTAACATTAAAGTAACGGCTGCGGTAGTGACAAAACCAGTAGATAAACCAAATAAAACTAAAGTTGATTTTAGGAGAGATGGATTTGCGGAAAATCCGGAAAACCCTATTAATAAAGCGGCAACTGCTACTAAGATACAACCTAACTTTATAGTCCTTTTTTTACCCAAACGGGGAACAATGAAAAAACCTGTGATTCCATAGGAAATTAATATCCCTGTACCGTAAAAAACGTTGAGTTTGGTACTTTCTGCTAGGGGCATTTTAAATACTTGCCCTGCATAAGGTTCTAAAATGGGATCTTGCATAAACAAGCTAATAGTCATCACTAATAAAAATGCGAAAAATAAGCCTGTTTGGGGACTAGCTGTTAAAATTTTCCAAGCACCTTTTAAGGTGATACCATCTTCCCGATTTCCTTTATTGGCACGGTTTAAGAAACGGGAATATTTGTTTTCAACCCCTACAGTTGCCACAATTGCTAAACTAAAAACGATGCTGGGAACAATTATAAATAGACGATTAATTGCCGCTTGTAAAGTTTCTAGAGGTGCGTTTGTGCTTAATTCCTTTAATAAGCTGGAACTGATAATTGCCCCTACTATAATCCCTACCATTAACATTGACCAAACAATCCCCACAACTTGGGAACGGTTGTCTTCTTCGGAAATATCAACTAATAAAGCTGCAAATGCTGTACCACTAGCGCAAATGGCTAAACCGTAAATTGCGAACACGAAACCGAGAACCGCTGTCCAACCGATTGTTTGGGTAGTCCATGTCCACTTATCACCAATATTAGCCGCATTTAACTGCCACATTACTTGTACCGCTAAAAATGCAGCGATCGCAAATATTCCTGCTCCTCCCCACACATAAGCCGTGCGATGATAACCTAAGAAGGGTTTAGCGTCGGACATTTGCCCAAATAAAATCCTTGTCGGTGCTATAAAATAAGGTATTGCTAATACTAAACTACCTATAGTTGCCGGAACTGCGATTTCCTGAATCATGACGCGGTTAAGCACTCCCAGAGTCAAGATAGACATCATACTCAACCCCATTTGAAACAATCCTAGCCGAAACATCGTCAAAATATTGACTTTGGGGATAGAGAAGGATTGAGTTGGGGTGTCAAATGTATCATCCATTGCCATAGCTGCTTTTTTGTCTTGTTTTCTAAATAGTAGCACCCTCCGTATGTTTCCAAAATCAAAAATGAATTCTATATGATCTCAATTAAATGGTAAATTAATTTTAGAATCATCACATTTAATTTTCATTAGAATATAATTCTCTCTATGAATAATTCATCAATTACCATTACTCAGTTATCAGATACAGATTTGGGAGAACTCAGAAAAATCAGTCGAGAAATTTGGTATAGCTACTATTCGACAATTCTCAGTCATGCACAAATCGAATATATGCTCACTAAAATGTATGGAACAGGAGTAATTGAAAACGAAATTCATCACCAAGGAATATTTTATGATCAAGTTTTACATAATTCTGAATTAGTTGGTTATTTATCTTATAGTTCAGAAACGATGAATAATATGAGTTATTTAAAACTACATAAATGTTACTTATTGCCATCACTGCATGGTTTTGGCTATGGTCAAAAGATGTTATTCCATGTTTACCAAAAAGCCCAAGCAATGAACCTAAAACAAATAATCCTCAATGTTAACAAAAGGAATGAAAAAGGCATTAAAGCCTATTCTCGATTTGGTTTTAAAATTATTGATAGTCAGATAAAAGATTTTGGTAGTGGATTTGTATTGGATGATTACATCATGGGTTATGATATTTGAATAATTCAATAATTTGTGATTTACTTCATATCAATAAATTATCCAAATTACAAAAAAAGAGAACAGGGAACAGATAAGAAACTAAAACAATACAATTGAGGGCGGGGTTATAGCTTTTGCAATTTAGTCACTGTCTCCCATTTAAGTGCATACCCTTATATCAGATTGGCAGCACTAAACATGAAAAATTATTAATTAATTCTAAAGTTTTTGGATTCTCAAGATGTTTCCTTGTACGGTTATCAACGCCAGAAATCTCTCCCTATTTCCACCCTAACCAAGAAAAGAAGCGGTAGATTAGAGATAGTGTCACTTCTTCAAAACCGGAGAAGTGATCATAAAAATACAGTTGTCTCCATAAATGTGTTATGAGTAAAAAAATACAAGGATTCTTCAAACCCCTATTTAAAACCGTCTTTATCCTTAGCTTAGTGCTAACTTTAGCTTTTAGTCATGCTAATGA
Source organism: Anabaena sp. AL93 (assembly GCF_001672085.1). Taxonomy (NCBI): domain Bacteria; kingdom Bacillati; phylum Cyanobacteriota; class Cyanophyceae; order Nostocales; family Nostocaceae; genus Anabaena; species Anabaena sp. AL93. Next base: position 17,912 of record NZ_LJOU01000086.1, read on the forward strand.
TGCCTTAGCAGCCCGTAGTGGCGGCAGAATTGGCGGTGGTTCTTTTAGAATGCCTTCTAGCCGCACTTATGCACCTCGGACAAGTATGCCAGGTAATGGCGGCTACTATGCCCCTTATGGTGGTGGTTTTGGATTTCCGTTTCTTTTACCCTTATGGGGTTTCGGCGGTGGTTTTGGTGGGTTGTTTGGGATATTGATCTTTTTTGCAATGGCGAATTTTTTAGTCCAAACCTTTCGCCGTGTCACCAGTGGAGAAACCGAAGAAGTCAGCTATAGTAGCAATCCCTCCGTGTCTGTCACCCGGTTACAAGTTGGTTTACTAGCCCAAGCAAGAGATTTACAACCCGAACTCAATCGCATTGCGGAAACTGCTGATACCAATAGCCCCGCAGGAAGAAGCGAAGTTTTACAAGAAGCTAGTTTGGCTTTATTGCGTCACCCTGAATACTGGGTATATGCAGGTGGTGGAACTCAACAAGCAAAACTAAATTCCGCAGAATCTCAATTTAATCGGTTGTCTTTAGCCGAACGCAGTAAATTTAGCGAAGAAACTCTCTCTAATGTCAATAACCAACTCAAGGCTGTTTTAAGTAAAGAAGCTTTATCTGGTGAAGATAATCCCACTCGTTTGATTAGTGAAGGACCAGGAGAGTATATTATCGTCACCCTATTAGCAGCAACTTTGGGTAAATGTGAAATTCCCGCTATTAATAATGCTGATGATTTGCGTCAAGCCTTACGTCAAATTGGTGGTCTTTCCGGTGAACAACTGTTAGCAATTGAAGTTTTGTGGACTCCCCAAGCGTCAGGAGATACACTGACATCAGATGATTTGTTTGCGGAATATCCTGATTTGAAATTGGTTTAATTGAGGTTTAGGGCTGAAAACAGTTGGAAGTGACTTGTAATCGAAAATTGCGACATTCGTTTTAAGATTATTTATGTCACAATTGAGGAAACTACCATTTATAATCCTACTGCTGTACAAGCCCTAACCTGTCTGAGGGTTTGTGAAATGCTGTCTAACCGCCTTCTAGACATCCACTTGGTTCGATTTGATGAAATTGAGCGATATGTATACATTCTTGCAGGCGATGAAATGGAAATTTTAATCTTCCCTGAAGGAAATTGGAGGTTTAATGATGAAACCTAATTTTGTTCAAATGTCGAGGTCTGAGTTGAAAGACTATGTACGTAGACATCCCCGTGATTGGGAGGCTTTGAATATTCTAGTGAGTCGTCGTACTCCTGATTCAGAAGCTACATGGTATGCGCCAATGGTGACAGCAGAAGGTATACCAATAGAAGAAAATGTCCGGTTAGCAGAAGAAGCTATTCAGGAACGAATTACCTTAGAGAACCAAAAAAGAGTCCATTAAGAGTATAAACAATTTCAAACTCTTACTCTCTGCGCCTCTGCGTGAAACGAACTTATTTCGGAAACTGTCCTTCTCGCACTTCCACAGCATAATCTTGTACAGCTTTGGTGATTGTTTCTCGTAAGTTTGTATAAACCTTAGCGAATGGTGGTTGTTTTTCCGAAAGTCCGAGAATATCAGAAGTGACTAATACTTGACCATCACAGCTAGAACCTGCACCGATGCCGATGGTAGGAATACGGAGTTTTTGTGTAATTTGCAGCGCTAGTTTTGCAGGAATGTGTTCTAATACTATAGCAAAAACCCCGGCTTGTTCGAGAGCGATCGCTTCATGAAAAATTCTCTCACCTTCTTCCTGGGTTTTTCCCTGTTGTCGTAACCCTAATTGATGGATTGATTGGGGTGTTAAACCCACATGACCCATAACCGGAATCCCAGATTGCACTAACCGGGTAATGGTTTCCACCATTGTGGGATAGCCACCTTCTAATTTTACCGCTTGCGCCCCCGTTTCTTTCAACACTCTACCGGCGGAGTGCATAGCTTGGGAAATACTTTCTTGATAAGTCAAAAATGGTAAATCAACTACCATTAAAGCATTTTTGACCCCACGCCGCACAGCTTTAGCATGATGGATCATTTCATCTAAAGTTATTGGTAAAGTAGTTTCATAACCAAGGACGACGGCAAGAGAATCACCAACTAGGATAAAGTCTACACCAGCTAGATCCAAAAGTTGAGCGATCGCATAATCCCAGGCAGTTAACGCAACAATCGCCCGTCCCTGTTGTTTCCATTGAGTTAATTGTTGGGTAGTAACTGCCATAAAGAATTGATCACTGATAATTGTCAATTGTTAATTGTCAACTGATAATTGTCAATTAAGTAAGTAGGTGGGCGTTAAAAATTGTCGTTGGGGCAAGGGAACAGGGAACTCTTAACTGGGAACAGGAAATACAGAATTGATACCTACTGAGTCTTATTCAAAAATCAAATAGGAGTCCTAATATTACTTTCTCAAATTCGAGACTATTCTTATCTCCTTCTAATTCTTCCTCCTGACTCCTGACTCCTACTTCACATACCGACCAAAACCAAAATGAGGTTGAGCCGTACCCACTGAAGGCATTAACCAAGCTAAACCCTCCGTTGTTCCCACCCATAACTTATTACCAATATCCGGTGCCAAAGTCAAAACTCGACTAGAAGGCAGTCCCGTAACTTGGTCTAAGACTGCCCCCGTATATGGGTTCAATCGCAGCAAACCATTATTAGTACCCACCCACACACTACCATCCTTGGCAAACCTAACCGATGTCACGTTGCGTCCACGTAGAGGAGTCACAGACCTTAACACAATACCATTTTTGGGGTTAATCACCAACAATTGATTTGGCATACCCGCCCAAATTAACCCCTGGGGACTAATAGCCAAAGTTTGGACAGTTCCCCCCGGTAGATTTTGGATTCTCTTCATCAGTAAGGCACTAGAAGTATTCACCTTGACTATTCCCTCCAGCGTCCCCGCCCACAATTGACCGTCAGCATCTAAAGTCATCGCATTAACACTGACACCGGGCATATTTTTAACCGTTGTCATGATTAAACCTTGGTCGGGACTAACCAGAGTTAACCCAGCATCAGTTCCTACCCACAAATAGCCGCGTTTGTCAAGTAACAGTGATAATACTCGTTTGGAGGGTAATAATAAATTCTGGGCTGTAATTTGACTGGTTTGGGGGTCTACTCTCGTTAAACCTTCATTATTTCCCACCCACAAACGCCCTACCTTATCTTGGACTAAAGCACTAATCGCAATATTTGGTAAACTCACACGGGAAATAACCCTACCTGTATTGGGATTAATGCGTGATAATCCGCGCCACGAACCTACCCACAGATTACCAGTGAAATCTCCCAATAAGTTACTAATGCGATAATCTACCGGTGTTTCTCCCTCTTGCAATTGTCTCTCGTTAGGTAAGGGTTTGATTCGTTCTGGTGGTGGTGCCACTTCATAAGTGGGGGTAGATTTGGATTGATTAAGACTGGGATTGTTGTCTTTATTCTCAACCTTTTGGGCTGTAGCTGGTGTGACTATGCTTGGTAAGGCGATTAATCCCAGCAAGGCGGACATTAACAATAAGTTAGTATGCTTGTGAAATAAAGTCACGGTGATATTCCTTTCTAGTTAATTCTACTAAGTTTTTTGAGTTTTATTAATACCATAATAGATGTATATTTTAAATATGGTATAGTTATTAGGTAGCATAAAATCGTTCACGAAGTGTGGCGTATCCATGCGGGAGCCGGAGGCATCAGCCGTAACAAACATTTTAGATTAGTATTAAAAATTACATTATTTGACAACAAAGCCCTGACATCATTAGCTCTCTAGAGTTTAGATATACACATTTGTAAATCAATCTTAATAAAATGTTAAATCTTTATGTAATAACAAATTTAAATATATCAATTAACAAAATTCGCAAAATAACTTATTGAATTATTGATATATTGTGGGGTAAGCTACAAATTCCGTGATGTGCAGTTTCTTCTTTTCTTGCTCATCCCCTGATTAAACTTGTCTTCAGGAAAAATGCCTCATGATCCCTCCTTACCCGCTTTAGGTAAAGACATCAGGAAAAAAAAGAGAATTGCAGCAAACCAGCCTTATATCTGGAATGCGGCTTTCAGGCAAAATTCCCCAGACGGCTTGTAAAGCCGATTTAGTCGGGTATGCAAACTCAAGATGAAAAGATTTTGTATTTCTGGGACGAAAAATAACAGCGTCAAACAGTACGTCTGAAACATGGTAAACGACTTGTTGCGGTGATTGTGACTGCAACCTGATTCGTGCAGCAGTAATACTGCCACCATAGAAATTGATCGCCCCTAACCATAAGCAAAACTTATAATTTCATTAAGAATGAATTAAGAGTAGGAATGAGAAGAAGTGGCACATAACGTGATTTGATAGTAGAAAGAAAGACTTCTTGGAAGAAAAATATGTCTTACGCGCAAACTAAGACTCAGGCTAAGTCTGGGTACCAAGCTGGGGTTAAAGATTACAGACTAACTTATTACACACCTGATTACACTCCTAAAGATACAGATTTATTGGCAGCTTTCCGGATGACTCCCCAACCCGGAGTTCCTCCTGAAGAAGCCGGTGCGGCAGTAGCTGCTGAGTCTTCCACTGGTACTTGGACAACAGTATGGACAGACTTGCTCACCGACCTAGATCGCTACAAAGGTCGTTGTTACGACATCGAACCAGTTCCCGGTGAAGATAACCAATATATTTGTTATGTTGCTTATCCTTTGGACTTGTTTGAAGAGGGTTCTATCACCAACGTACTAACCTCCATCGTAGGTAACGTATTTGGTTTTAAAGCTTTACGGGCATTACGTTTGGAAGACATTCGTTTCCCTGTAGCTTACATCAAGACTTTCCAAGGACCTCCTCACGGTATCCAAGTAGAGCGCGACAAATTGAACAAATATGGTCGTCCTCTGTTGGGTTGTACAATCAAACCCAAATTAGGTCTTTCCGCTAAAAACTACGGACGCGCAGTTTACGAATGTTTACGTGGTGGTTTGGACTTCACCAAAGACGACGAAAACATCAACTCTGCTCCATTCCAAAGATGGCGCGATCGCTTCTTGTTTGTATCTGAAGCTATCAACAAAGCACAAGCAGAAACAGGCGAAATCAAGGGTCACTACCTGAACGTTACCGCTCCTACCTGCGAACAAATGATCCAACGGGCTGAGTACGCTAAAGAACTCAAACAGCCCATCATCATGCACGATTACCTGACCGCAGGTTTCACCGCTAACACCACATTGTCTCGCTGGTGTCGTGATAACGGTATTCTGTTGCACATTCACCGTGCTATGCACGCTGTAATTGACCGTCAGAAGAACCACGGTATTCACTTCCGCGTATTAGCTAAAGCTCTCCGCTTGTCTGGTGGTGACCACATTCACACCGGTACAGTAGTTGGTAAGTTAGAAGGTGAACGGGGAATCACAATGGGCTTCGTTGACCTATTGCGTGAAAACTACATCGAACAAGACAAGTCTCGTGGTATTTACTTTACCCAAGACTGGGCTTCTTTACCCGGTGTAATGGCAGTTGCTTCTGGTGGTATCCACGTATGGCATATGCCCGCGTTGGTAGAAATCTTTGGTGACGACTCCGTACTACAATTCGGTGGTGGTACTCTCGGACATCCTTGGGGTAACGCTCCTGGTGCTACAGCTAACCGCGTAGCTCTAGAAGCAGTTGTTCAAGCTCGTAACGAAGGTCGTAACTTGGCTCGTGAAGGTAACGATATTATCCGCGAAGCTGCTAAGTGGTCTCCTGAGTTGGCTGTTGCTTGCGAACTGTGGAAAGAAATTAAGTTCGAGTTTGAAGCAATGGATACCGTCTGATAATTGAGGATTTGGGATTTTGGATTCATAAACAATCCAAAATCTAAAAATCTAAAGGGCTGGGTCAAGCATGGATTTAAAGCAAATTGCGAAAGACACAGCCAAAACTCTCCAAAGCTACCTGACTTATCAGGCGCTAAGGACTGTATTGGCACAGCTAGGCGAAACAAATCCTCCTCTAGCACATTGGTTGCAAAACTTTTCCGCTGGGAAAATCCAAGACGGAGAAGCTTATATAGAGGAATTGTTTCTAGAAAAGTCAGATTTGGCATTGCGGATTATGACTGTCAGGGAACATATAGCGGCGGAAGTGACAGAGTTTTTACCAGAAATGGTACTAACTGGCATTCAGCAAGCCAATATGGAACAGCGTCGCCAGCATCTCGAACGCATTACGCAACTAAGTTTATCAAGTCCCAGCCTCGAAATACCAAAGACAGACAATATCTGATTCTAATTTGGATAATTTATCTAATTAGTCAGTCAACCAAGTCATAAAAAATCTCCCCCCACTTATCAAAAACTATGCAAACTTTACCTAAAGAGCGTCGTTACGAAACCCTTTCTTACCTTCCCCCTTTGTCTGACGCGCAAATCGCCAAGCAAGTTCAGTACATTATTTCACAAGGTTTCATTCCTGCAATTGAATTCAACGAAACTTCTGAACCTACAGAACTTTATTGGACAATGTGGAAGTTGCCTTTGTTCGGCGCTAAAACTGCTCAAGAAGTATTGAGTGAAGTTCAAAGTTGCCGTTCTCAGTATGGTAACTGCTACGTCCGTGTTGTTGGTTTTGACAACATTAAGCAGTGTCAAGTTATGAGCTTCCTTGTTCACAAACCCAGCAGATACTAAGAGGATGTTTGAAAAGTTTTTAATGTATCAATAAACCCCTCTCCAAACCTCTCCCCGACGCGGGGAGAGGCTTTGAAACCCCCCTTCCCTACAAGGGAATGGGGGAAGGGGGGTTAGGTTTCGGAGATTGTCGGTTTCATCTAATACTTTTCAAACAACCTCTAAGAGCTAATTAGCTAATAGTAGTTTGATGAATTAAAAAGAGGGGTAGAGTTTTCTATCTCTCTTTTTTTAGTTTTTGATAGAGAATAGAATTGTCGGTTGAGTCGCACACACAAAACTAAAGGTAGTAATTATGCAACAAATTACTGTTAATGAAGCATCTCAACACTTATCTGATTTCATTGAAGCAGCACTTGGTGGTGATGAAATTATCATCATGAAAGATAATCAACCTGTGGTGAAATTAATTCCTGTATTACCACTTAAACACCGTCGTCAACCTGGTAGTGCTAAAGGAATGGTAACAATGGCTGATGATTTTGATGCACCTTTAGAAGATTTTCAGGAATATATGTGATGATGTTTTTGATAGATACACATACATTTATTTGGTATGTAACAGATAACTCTCGACTTAGTAATCAAGTTTTAGAATTGATTAACGATGAGAATAATCAGATTTTTTTGAGTATAGCTAGTGTTTGGGAAATGGGAATTAAACACGGGTTAGGAAAGCTAACGTTTAATCTTCCATTTGAGACATTTATAACGCAGCAAATTAGTATTAATGACTTCACGGTGTTAGATATAAAAATCAGTCATATTACGGCTATTAATCAACTCCCTTTACATCATCGTGATCCTTTTGACAGAATGTTAATTGCACAGGCTATGGTAGAAAATATGCCTATAATAAGTGCTGATACAATTTTCGATACCTATCCCGTACAGCGTTTGTGGTGAAAAATAACGCTCAAAATGAGTTTTTTTCTTCATTTTGTACATCCTTAATTGTCTGAATCAGGATAACCAGGATTAGAGGATTTACAGGATTTTTTATGAATATTTATCTGGGGGTATTTCAGGTTTTAAAGATGAGTTTTTTTCTTCATTTTGTACATCCTTAATTGTCTGAATCAGGATAACCAGGATTAGAGGATTTACAGGATTTTTTATGAATATTTATCTGGGGGTATTTCAGGTTTTAAAGATGAGTTTTTTTCTTCATTTTGTACATCCTTAATTGTCTGAATCAGGATAACCAGGATTAGAGGATTTACAGGATTTTTTATGAATATTTATCTGGGGGTATTTCAGGTTTTAAAGATGAGTTTTTTTCTTCATCCTGAAAATCCTTAAATCCTGGAAATCCTGATTCAGACAGTAGGGTGTGTTAGCGTTGCGTAACGCACCAAAATTGATTAGATTTAATCTCATGAATTAATGTGAGTTACGTTTATGGGACAATTATTCATATAGATATTAGAGATGAAAAAATTTGGATTCAGAGAGATTTTACAATCCCTTGGTTCTCTCCCCTTGAGAACAGCAGAAACTAAAACATTAGTATCAATAATAACCTTCATTCTCCACTCTGATAAGCATTTTCAGGATGTTTCCCCGCATAGTGGAATATGTTGAGGGATGCAGTTAAGTTTATATTTAGTAAAATAGACTGGTAAGGTTTAAAAGGAAATTAGATCATGTCATCTCCAGCAATTACCACTGTAGTTAAAATGATGGAATCTTTATCTGAAGATTTACAAGACAAAATTGCAGAACATTTGAGAGAATATTTGGCAGATTTGCAAGATGAACTTAAATGGGACAATTCATTTAAGAAAACTCAAGAAAAATTGATTGCATCTGCTCAACGTGCTAAAAGAGAAATTGCAGAAGGACTTGCGAAACCAATGGACTATGACAAGTTATGAAGTCTGCAACCCTTCCTTCTTTTTGGGATGAATATCAGTTTCTTGACAAGCAAGTTAGACAGAGTGCGAGAAAAGCTTACCGCTTATGGAAAGAAAATCCTTTTTATCCGTCTTTGCATTTTAAATGTATCAATAATCAGGAAAATATTTGGTCTGTCAGGATAACTCGTAATTATCGAGCAATTGGGGTTTTGGATGATGACACAGTAACATGGTTCTGGATTGGTAGTCATGACGATTATGAGAATTTCTTTTCATAGTCAGAATCAGGATAATTTGAATTAGAGGATTAGCAGGATTTTTTATGAATATTTATCTGGGAATATTTCAGATTTTGAAGATGAGTTTTTTTCTACATCCTGAAAATGCTTAATTGTCTGAATCAGGATGTCCAGGATTAGAGGATTAGCAGGATTATATATGAATATTTATCTGGGAATATTTCGGGTTTTGAAGATGAGTTTTTTTTCTTCATTCTGAAAATGCTTAATTGTCTGAATCAGGATTTACAGGATTAGGGGATTTACAGGATTTTTTATGAATATTTATCTGGGAATATTTCAGATTTTGAAGATGAGTTTTTTTCTACATCCTGAAAATGCTTAATTGTCTGAATCAGGATGTCCAGGATTAGAGGATTAGCAGGATTATATATGAATATTTATCTGGGAATATTTCGGGTTTTGAAGATGAGTTTTTTTTCAGAAATGTTGAATAGCGTAATAAAACTTTACATATTGAAATAAACTTAGCCTATAAGTGCTATTTTTCATCTTATCCAAATAAGTTTTCTAAACCAATGAACATAACTTATTTCCTGACACATATAGGACTGAAGATAACGGAGTTTATCTAATAAAGTTTTGCCAAATTCTTGCGGTATTTCTATTAGTTGCAATATCAAATAAGCGATTAAACAGCACATTATCTGAATTCTAATTCCATTCTCATTCTTTGTCATAAGTCTGTCTAACTTGAGGTGCATTTTTAAGAATTTCCAT
>NZ_LJOU01000087.1:0-27190 GCF_001672085.1 Anabaena sp. AL93
TGGGTAGTTTGCCACTTGATATAAGATTCTGGACTTGTGAAAAGTGCCAGACTAGACATGATAGAGATATTAATGCAGCAATAAACCTCAGAGATGAGGGACTACGAATTTTGACCTCTGGAACGGGGGATAAAGCGATGAAGTGTGGTCTTGGGGGTTTCCCCCATGAACAACTTCATCAAGAAGCCTGTCGCCCAGAAATAAGTCGCAGTAATAGAGGACGCAAGAAGTCTACTACTGTGCTTTCTGTTGGACAGGAAGCCGACACTGTACCGTCAGGTCAGTGTGGGTAGTTCACATTCAAAATCATCTAGCAGGAGTCAGGAGTCAGAAGGAAATTTTTTCCCTGTTCCCTGTTCCCTGTTCCCTTTCCAAATTAATTAGTTTTTTCAATCATTTCAAAGAAAGCATCATCTAATTCATAGCCCAGAATTTGCGCTAAGGATTTGAGTCGAGATGGACTAACAATATCTTGTTTGTACAACCAATCACTTAAAATAAAGATTTTGTGCATCAAAAATATTTCTAAGGCTTCGGGGTTGTACTGGATACCTTCTTTAGAACTAAACTGATGAGGTACTAACATTGCTGCGTATCTAGATAATTCTCCGGCTTTCCAGTCTAGTAAAAATGGCAACCAGGGATACTTAGCATCAAGACGCACAAACCATAGTCTTACCTCGGGAATTTCCGATAACTCCCGTGGATCATTTTCTTCCTGTTCATAATTAATTTCTAGACGTAGTTGCTGTTCATAGGAGGAAATACTTCCTGCTTGCAGTAGTGGTTCAATCACCATTAAGGCAGGTGATACATCTAAACTATAAATAGAATCGTTGTTGAGGGTGATTGTGATTGTCATGGACTGATAGATAGATAGATAGATACTTACTTACTCAACAGTGTTGACAATTCACAGTAACAGTTTTTTAACCACTTGAGGTAGACATTGAGAGGAATTTTAAGATAAAGTTGTTATGAGTTTGTTTTAGATTCGGAATATCATAAATTAGTAAACAGGCAAAAGGCAAAGTGTTCTTTAATTTTGCGGGAGTGAGTCCTGTAGTGAGGGTATTTTGAATTGATTTCCAATTTCTAGAATTCACAACCTGAAATATGTACAAGCAAGGAAGTTGTCTTAAACCTATTCGTTCCTTAGAAGATGCTTTGGATAGGTGTCAAATGTTGGGAATGCGTGTCAGTCGTCAGCGACGCTTTATACTGGAGTTGCTTTGGCAAGCGAAAGAGCATCTTTCTGCTAGGGAGATTTATGATCGACTCAATAAAGAAGGTAAAGAAATTGGACATACTTCGGTATATCAAAATCTAGAAGCTTTATCTAGCCAGAGTATTATAGAGTGTATTGAACATGGTGATGGACGATTATATGGAAATAATAGTGATTCCCATAGTCATGTTAACTGTATAGATACAAATCAGATTTTAGATGTGCAGATAGAATTACCCGAAGAGTTGTTACGTCAAGTAGAAGCGCAAACAGGAATTAAGATTTCTGAATATACAATTAACTTTTATGGTTATCGTGACAAAGTGAATGATTAGGAATTGAGAATTTAAACTAAGTAGGTGAACACAATAAAACCAAACTGTGTAAAGAAACGTAAAATCGCCCAAACCCTCTTGCCTCTTGCCTTTTGCCTTTTGCCTTTTGCCTTACCATAACGACAATTTTCAACGCCAACCTACTTAGCCTAAAAATCAGGAATCAAATCTCTTGTAAAAATGAGCGATCGCCTTTTACAATTCTTATTAATTGACCCAGATCCAATTTTCCGTTTAGGACTAAAGGTAACACTGGAAGCTATTCCTAATTTACAAGTTATAGCAGACGTTGCCACAGATACCGCAGCTTTACAGGTTTTAGCGCAAGTAAATTCTCAGCAAATTAAATTAATCATTTTAGAATTAGGGAATGAACAATTGGGTTTGCAGTTCTGTAAACAACTAAAAGCTTTATATCCCCACATACCTATATTACTTTTAAGTTCAAAATCCCAACCAGAAATGCTCATTGCGGCAAAAGCAATAGGAATAAATGGTTATTGTCCTAAAGGGATATCAATTTCTCAATTAGTCCCCATTCTTCAAGAAGTTGCTAATGGTGGTTATTATTGGTTCACAGAACCAGTAATCATTAATTCTCCTTTGCCATTTGCGAAGTTGCGAAATAATTTACAAAATTCAGGAATTAATAATATTGATCAAGCTATTAATCTAGTCACAGAAAAATTAAAAATACCAGGAATACCTTTATTAAATAAAGCAATTTTAGCAGGACAGCGACGCGAACTTCTAGCCGCTCGCTGGGTTGTTAATCACTTATTGACAATACCGAAAGAAAGACAAAAACCACCCCCAGAAAACCAATTACTATCCTTCAGTATTCAGAATCAGGATAATATCATTAAACTAGATGCGGATGTAAGACCATCAATTAATATACCACCTATAGTTAGTTCTCGACAACTGCAATCTGAATTATTTACTTTATGTTTAAATAAATTGCAATTTTCTTTAGAAAATCTTACTAATACACCTTTAGAAATTGATATTCTCCGAGAAAATAAAAAGCGAGAGTTGCTTTATATTATTCTGAAGAAATTTTTTACCCAGGTGGAAGAAATACATACTTTTAATTTCGATAAAAATCAGCTATTTAATTTACAAAATCAGATTTCTCTAGATTTATGGAAATTTGCTATTACGGAATTTTTTGGTAATTATTCTTGGATTATTTTAGATAAACAAGAAATAAATTTAGTCAAGTTTTTATTAGATAAAAATACAGATTTGCAAACAGAAATTATTAATAAAGTGCCGTTATTATTTGAGTTATTGTCTTATTTACTATTACTGACAGATTTATATGTTGATAATGTTTCTTACCCAGCAGGAACTAAAGAATCTCAATCACAAGCATTATTAATTTTAGAGAATTTATTGATTCATATAGCTAATGCTGTAATTCAACCATTACTAAACAACTTGGCAGATGAGGAAAGTATTAAACAAAATTTTTATAACTGGCAAATGATTTCTACTAGGGAAATTGAGAAGTTCAGAAATAATCTATCTTGGAAATATCAATTATATCAATATATAACTGAAGCACAAACTATTTTTGAAAGTCGCTATGAGTTCTTTGTTTTCTCCCCCCGTGGAATTACGAAAATATCAATTTATGCTCCTCGAAATCAAGAATTAGCTCAACTTTCCGGTATTCCTTTAGGGGTAACATTAATACTGGAATTTCGGGATGCTATTTCTCCACGTATCCAATCATTGGTAGGGTTTTTAGGAACTGGAATTGTTTTCGTCCTTACTCAAATAGTCGGTAAGGGTTTAGGTTTAGTTGGTAGAGGTATTTTGCAAGGAATTGGTAGTGTTTCTTTGTCAGAAAAAGGACAACGGAAGAATAGGTAATTAGTCATTAGTCATTCAATACTGCTCGGTTAAGGGGATATAGGGGGTGAATTCAAAAATATTTTGTTCGCGTATGTAAGTAGGTGAACACAATAAAACCAAACTGTGTAAAGAAACGTAAAATCGCCCAAACCCTCTTCACTCTTGCCTCTTGCCTCTTGCCTTTTGCCTTGCCATAACGACAATTTTCAACGCCAACCTACTTACTACGATAACAATAAAAGCTAAAAAACTTGCTTATACCTAACGAAAGGCACGCTGAAAAAACTTAATTGTCAATTGATGAGAATGATTAAAATACCTTTTTTCTGGTTTTACCTGCTGAATGTGGGCTATAATAGAATGTAAAATATAAAGTCTTTTCGCCCGAATCTCACAAAAAATAAAATAATATGTATAAGCATTATATGAAATATTGCAAACATAATATAAAACTGTTACCTTCTGTCCCAGAACCAAAATACGTTGTTTTTACAGATTTTGATGAAACTTATCTTGCTCATCAAAATAGAGAGGATTATAAAAATGATCTCAAAGAACTTGAGGAGTATTTATTAAATGAAACATATCAGAAACAAATCTTTTTTGGTTGGGTTACTGGTAGTAGTTTAACTTCAGTTTTTGATAAAATAAATAAATGTGGTTTGACATTATTACCTCATTTTATTGCTAGTAGTTTAGGGACTGAACTAATCTACTTCAATCAAAACCAATACGCTGAAAAAGATAAAATATGGGAAAACAATCTCATGAAAACTGGATTCTCTGAGAATTTAGTTAATAACTTAGTTAGTTTTTTAAAATTAGATAATATACATTTGACACCACAACCTCAAATAGCAGATTGTCCTTTTTTAAAGAATTACTATTACCATCAACAAAATGATCTAATTGATAATCAGGCAATTTTGAAGATAAAAGAGTTAGTGAAAAAAGCTGGTATTCAAGTAAATATTAGTCAAGCAAATCCTTTATCTGGAGATCCAAACAATTGCTATGATGTTGATTTTATCCCATCAGGGACAGGTAAAAAACATATAGTTAATTTTATTTTACAGCAGACAAATGTAAGTTATCAAAACTCCATAGCTTTTGGTGAAAGTGGTAATGATATTGAAATGCTGCAAACTGTTAGACATGGTTATTTAGTTGGAAATGCAACCAGCGAAGCTAGGAAATTACATTTTCAAATAGCAGAAAATGAATATGCTAAAGGAATATTATCTGTATTAAAAACACTTATTAAATAATCAAGAGTCATGAGTCAGAATGTTTGATATATTACATCCCACATTCCGCAATTATGAAACGCCATATTTTTGGTATTTTTTGTGTAATCCTGAAAAAGCTGAATTGTTTATAACTCAATCAGTCTTAATCATATTTACATAAGAGTAAAGCCACCGTTAATACATAAATATTGCCCTGTAACAAATCTGGACTCATGACTGGCGAAATAAAGCACTGCTTCAGTAATATCCTGTGGAGTACCCCATTGCTGCATGGGAATTCTGACTTGGTAAGCGTCTTTTTTTTCTTGAGGAACGTTTTCATGGCGTTCTACGGGTATCCAACCGGGAGCAACTGCATTAACTGTAATACCAAAAGGCGCTAATTCGGTGGCCATGCTGCGTGTAAATCCCAGTTGTCCATTTTTGGCAGTAACGTAAGCACTGAAGTTATTAACTGAGCGGAAACAAACGTCACTACTAATATTAATAATTCGTCCCCATTGTTTTTGTTTCATGGAGGGTAAACAAATACGAGTTAATAAGTAGGGACTTTTGATAAAAAAATCCAGCATGGTTTGGAAATCTTGCCAGGTGTATTCCTCAAAGGGGATCTGGGGTTGGTTTCCTGTGGCATTTAACACCAAAATATCTACTGCACCCAGTTGAGAGGCGATCGCTTCATAAATTGCTGCTACATCTTCTTCTTGGGTAACATCCCCACGAACCAAAATAGCTTGGCAACCTTGTTGTTCAAGTTCAGCTAAAGCCTGTTTA
The DNA here is from genome assembly GCF_001672085.1 of Anabaena sp. AL93. Classification (NCBI taxonomy): domain Bacteria; kingdom Bacillati; phylum Cyanobacteriota; class Cyanophyceae; order Nostocales; family Nostocaceae; genus Anabaena; species Anabaena sp. AL93. The sequence continues at coordinate 5,451 of NZ_LJOU01000087.1, forward strand.
GCCCGTGATTCGTTATTGCTGTAATTGATTGCTACCTTAGCACCTGCTTGTCCCAATTTGAGAGCGATCGCTTTCCCTAAACCAGCAGAACTTCCTGTAACTAAGGCCACATGACCATCTAAAGAAAATGACATTTAATTACTAACCCCTGATGAAAATAATGAAATAAACTTAGACAACGGCAAATTTTTGTAATACTTGAGACAAGTTATTTAAACTCTCTTTCGTTCCCTGCTCAACATCTGATGTTTCTTCATATTCAACCACCCAATATCCCTGATAACCTGCATTTAATAGTTCTTTAATAATCGGTTCCCAGACAATTTCTCCCTCTCCAAAAGCACAGAATTGAGGACTACCATTAACCCATTGCACATCTTTCCAATGACTATAATTTACCCAAGGAAGAATATAGCGGAGTGCCATCAAAGGATCAGTTCCCTGATTCAAAAAATTAGCGGGATCATAGTTAATACCAACAGCAGGACTTTTAATACCTTCCATCATTCTGGCCACTCTTTGTCCGGTTGCAGTTGGTCCACCATGATTTTCAATCGTTATTTGAATTCCTCGTTCTTCGGCGTAATCACCGATTTTATTAAAAGCATAATGCAACAGAGGAAAAACATCTGGGAGAATATAATCATTTCTGTGATCACCAGACAATAATCTGACAAATTTTGCCCCTAATTTTTCAGCACTATCAACAAAACGCTCTACTCTTTTAATTTCTGTTTCTAACTCATTTGCATCTGAGAGTGTAAAATTATTTCTTCCTGCTATACAAATAATATCTACTCCTGCTTCTTTAGCCCAATCAGCAATTTTAGATACTGCTTGATCATCACCATCATGTAAAAGATGTTTGGGTGCTTGGGGATGAGCATTCACTTCTACTGAACGAATGCCTTGGTTAGCTATCCAGTGGAAATATTCAGGTATTTCCACTTCTCTCCAGCCCCAAGCAGCACAGCCAATATTTAGTGAATTAATGTTAGACTTTAGCATATTTTGGATTTTAGAAATGATGTGTATAGCTTAGAGGGTAAGCTGTCGTGCATTCAAAATGCACAACAGCAAGTCAAAAGTGAAGAAAATTTGAGGCTTATTTATTGATAGAATAACTTAATGTTTTCACAAACTTGCTCAAGTTGCTGAACGGTTAGTCCTGGATAAATAGGTAAACTCAGGATGCGGCTTGCTTGCATTTCTGCGACAGGAAAACTCCCTGCTGGATAGCTTAATTCTTTACCTGCTGTAGATAGATGAATTGGCACTGGATAATGAATTGCTGTACCGATACCGCGATCGCTCAAAAATTGACGCAATTGATCACGCCGTTCAGCTTGAATAACAAAGGTGTGGTAAACGCATTTTTCCCACTCTCGTTCCCATGGCATTATGATTTGAGGAATACCCGCAAGTTGACTTTGGTAATAGTGAGCATTTTCTTGACGTTGCTGTGTCCATTCCTGGAGGTAACGCAATTTAACTAACAGAATAGCTGCCTGTAGAGTATCTAAGCGAGAATTATGAGACCACATCACACAGTCATCACGAGTTCGTAAACCAATATTCCGCATAATTTTTAACTGGTCATACAGTTCGGAATCATCCGTTACTATTACTCCTCCATCTCCACAAGCATTTAAGTTTTTCAGGGGGTGTAAACTGAAACAACCCACTATTCCCAAAGAACCTACTCGTTGACCTTGATACTCAGCCAGTACAGATTGGGCGGCATCCTCCACTACAGCTATTCCATTTTCCTGGGCAATATCTAAAATTGGTTTCATGTTACAAGGTCTTCCCGTCAGATGTACAGGGATAATTGCCTTTGTTTTGGGAGTAATAGCTGCGGCGATTTTAGTTGGATCAATATTGTAATCATCGCCCACATCAACGAATACAGGTTTAGCACCAAGTATGCGAATACAGGTAGCTGAAGCCACGAAAGAATTAGGGACAGTAATAACTTCATCACCAGAACGAATACCAAGTGCTTTGAGTGCAAAAATTAAGGCATCTGTCCCAGAATTAACACCAACTGCATAACGAACGCCACACAATTGAGCAAACTGACGCTCAAACTCTGCAACTTGCTCGCCTAAAATAAAGTTGCCATCATCAAGGACTTCACCCATTGCTGCTAGTAACTCAGACTTGATGGCAGCGTGTTGACTTTTAAGATTAACGAAGGGTATTTGATTAATGGTTAATAGTTGTGACATTTTTAATATCCCAATATATTGATAACGACTTCACGGATGTAACCAGACTGACGATGTTCCCAGATATAAATATCTTGTAAACGTCCTAGCTGCAAAAGACCTTGAGCAATCGGAACTTGTTCAGAGGTATGGGTAAGGGCAGAGCGAATATGTGCCGGCATATCATCTAAACCTTGTCCGGCTAAAAGATATTGACCATTTTCGGGAACTAACTTCGCAAAAAAGGTTTCCACGTCGGGTTTGGCATCTTCTTCTTGAATCAATAAACTGGCGGAAGTATGACGGATAAAAAGGTTACAAATTCCTGCTGTAATTCCCGATTCTGTAATGACTGCTTGGACTTGGGGCGTAATTTGACATAGAGATTTACCAGTAGTTTGTACCTTGATTGATTGTTGGTCAAGTCTTATAGATGAGTTGGTCATTTTTATTCCTTTCCTAAATGCTCAAACCACGATTTTGTCTCTTGCTGAATTGTTTCTGGTGTCCAAACTGGAGCATCTCGCCAAAGTTCAATATTGGCTAACATTTCACTTACACCTTGACTTAAAGGTACTTGAGGTTGCCATTTTAAAAGAGTCGTAGCTTTAGTAATATCAGCCCAAGTACAATCCGGTTCTCCTGGGCGTTTGGGAATGTGAGTAATTTCTCCTGCTAATAATTTCACCAGTGTTAAAACGCTTTCAGATTTACCAGAACCAATATTAATAATTTCCCCGGTAATATCCGATTCAGCAGCTTTGATAAAGGCTGCTACTACATCACTAACGAAGGTAAAATCTCTCGTTTGCATTCCATCTCCAACAACAGTAAAAGGGGTTTTCGCTAGTTTTTGAGCTAAAAATACGCCAAATACTGCACCATAAGCTCCTGTGGTTCTGGATCTTGGTCCATACACATTAAACAATCGTAAAGAAAGGGCTGGAAGTTGATAAACTTGCGCCCAGTGCATGACTAATTGTTCACCTAAATATTTTGTTAAGCCGTATGGATGTTTAGGATGACAAGGATAGGTTTCTGATGTGGGATATTGATTAGGAATACCATAGCAAGTGGAAGAAGCTGTGTAGATAAATTTTTGGATTTTAGCAGTACGACAAGCTTCTAAAAGGACGAATGTACTATGTAAATTGGCATGATAATATGCTCCTGGATTTTGGATTGAGGGAACTAAATCAGCTAATCCTGCTAAATGAAATACCCAGTCAATATCTGTTAATATGGATGGGGAAATATCAGCAACATCTTGCTCAATAAATGTAAATGTGGAATAGGTTTGAGCCACTTTTAAATTAGCCGTTCTTCCTGTCACCAAATTATCTAAACCAACGACACTATGACCTGATTTGAGGAGGAGATCACACAAGTGGCTACCAATAAAACCAGCAGCACCAGTGACTAAGCAATGTTTAGGAGAATTTAATTTACTGTTCATACAAAATTAATAATCTGTTAGTCAAAATTTAAATTTTCATCAAGCTTTATGATCATCTAATTTACATTATCAAATTCTATTTTTTGTCATTTTATCAACCATTCTACTTAATTCTTCACAATTGACAATGATATCTTCATTCTTTACCTCACAAAACATACAAGCATAATCGAATCCTAATCCTTTAGCAACTGTATAATAGAAATGGCTAATTTTCTGACCAAAAAGTTCAATTAAAGTTAAATTTTGGGAGAAAATAATATTTGTTACTCCACCACCATGAGGAGCAATAATAAATTTAGCTTGAGCAAACAATTTTACTTGGTCAGCAAAATCTAAATCTTCTAGAACATAAGGTACAAAATCCATTTTATCGAGAGTATTGCTTACTTCTTCTTCATTCAAAATGCGGCGAGCATTTGCTTTTTTACGAGAAATAAAAATATTGGGACTCAAAACCAGATTTGGATTTGCATAACTATCTACGTTACTGAGAATACGTTCTCTTACCCAATGACAAGCTTTGATAGAAATACGTCCTCCTTCACGTCTTTTAGAGCAAATAACTAATTCATTAACTTTAGCTCTATATCCATTCCATTGGATATAATTTTCTAGACCATAACCCATCAATTCTAAAGAGCGAATTTTCCAACTAGGAATATCTTTATCAATTATTAAGACTGGTTTTTTACCTGTTTTTTGAGAATAATATTCAATGGCTTCTAATCGAGTTAAAGCTTCATATATCCAATGAGCATATAAATGACTCCAATAATTAACAAATGAACAAGCTAAATCAAAATGTTCTATATTAGCTATAGGGGTAATATATTGAGAATTGAAACCTGCCCTCATTGTAGAAATAGTAGTGTGTTCTAAGACATCTACTCTATCTAAAACTGTTTCTAAAATAATATTCTTATCCTCAGTAAAACCAATCCCATAAATTCCCAATAACTCCACGTTTTTGACAACCGCAGCAAAAGGATTAGTAAATTCAAAGCTACCTTCTTTTTCTCTAAATGCTGCGGGAATTTCTTGATAACTTATAGCTGGTTCAATTTGAATAATTTCATCATATTTTAACTGATAAAGATTATTCTCTGCTTGACATTGCTGGAGTAAATCTACTCTAGTAATTAAATTGCTGTGTAGATAGTTAAATAAAATTGAATAAATCAATTTGAGAATAGGTAATTGTTCATATTCCGCTTCTAATTTAGGAATATTATTCTCCATTTTATCTTTCTCCATCTCCTCAGTCATCGTGATGAGATTTTCGTCAATGTATCTCAATAGAATGGGATATATGAGTTTAAATATTAGCAATTCTTGAACATAACGCCAAACTTTATTCATCTGCTTGTAAATCTCTTTGTTTTGTATGGGACAGCAAAATAATTTGCTGGTTTTTTAGTAAAAGTTTAGTAAAATTTAATGAATATTTAATAAACATATTCTCAAATTCATTAAATAAAAAACTTTAGTGCTTCCAGATTATCCAACCGAGCAGAAACTTGTAATTCTTTAGGAATAAAAATTTCTGGACTGAGTAAATAAAATTTACCGATTCCTGCGGCTTTAGCAGCTTGCATATCCGATATTCTATCACCAATTAGGATTGAGCTTTGCAAGTCTATAGGATATTTCTGACAAGCTTGTTCAATCATTCCTGGTAACGGTTTACGACATCGGCAGTTTTGACGGTAATTAGATATAGTTGATTGGGGATGATGTGGGCAGTAAAACACATCCAGTATTGTTATATCTTGGTTATTAAATTGCTCATACATCCAGACAGTAAGACTTAAAAAATCTTGTTCAGAATAGTAACCACGAGCAATACCTGATTGATTTGTGATCACAATTAGCTTATAACCTAAATCTTGTAGTAGACGACAAGTAGCAAAAATGCCATCATTAAATTCAAACTGCTCACATCTAAAAACATAGTGATGATCAATATTAATTACTCCATCTCGATCAAGAAAAGCCACTTTAATCACTGGTAATTATTCTCCTTTAGATTCAGATCCCCGACTTCTGATATCATCTGATAATTTATGGTGATGATCACAGAAGAATTCGGGGATTTTTTTCTTATTTTAACATTTCCTCAACTTTGTTCATGATGCCAATAGTATCAATACCTTGATGGGGGAGTTGTTCCCAAATTCCGCTACAACCTTCTTGATGAGTTCCCATATAGGCATATTTGGGAGAAAACCCTCTTTCTAGTAACCATGAACCAAAACGGATACCTAAACCTGTACGCCGATTTAAGGATTCAACTACTAAAACAAAGGGTGTTGAACCAATTTTTGCCATGATTTCTTCATCTACTAGATTCAATGTGGATTTATTGATTAAACCGACATTAATTCCCTGTTTTTTCAGGCTTTCTACTACTTCTAAGGCGCGGTAAAGTACCTCTCCAAAGCTAACGATATAGCCGGCTGTTCCTTCTCGTATTACGTCATCTTTTCCAGGAATAAATGTATAACCATCTGCAAATAAAGGTTTACTATTTGTATCCAGAATATCGGGTACTGGGGAACGGCTAGAAAAGAGAAATCTTAACCCTGGTTGATCAAATACAGTTTCCACACAAGCTTTCATTTGATGTCCGTCGGCGGGATAATAGAGACGGGTTTGATAAGCGTCTTCTAAACCGTTATCGGCAAACATATTATTTAACCCAAAATGGCAGGTGTTATCTCCTAATTCATCTATCCCACTATGGGAAAATTGACAAAGAACGTTGGATTTATTAAGCCGTGCCATTGTAATTTCAGAAATACACATTTCCAAAAAGGCACTATAAGTGCTGAAAATGCCTTGTTTTCCTGCTTCCATGCCAAATCCTGCCGCCGCAGAGAAGTTTCCTCTTTCCATGATGCCGCCATGATAGAAAATCTCTGGATAGGCTTGACTAATTTTATTGATACCACAGGATTCTCCTAAATCACTGTCAATACACATTACCTTTTCTCGCCGTTCTGTGGGTGTCATTTGACTGAGAAGAGAGACAACGGTAGCATCAAAAATATGGCGTGTTTTGCTGCTAGAACCCGTAAAAGAGTAGGTATGTGTGAGGGGAATAACTTTTTTGAGGTAATTGACGGCTGATGTATGTCCGCGAGTTTCTAAATAGGCGATCGCTAACTCTGGTGATAGGGCATCATGTCCTAAAGGTGTGCCTTCTACTCCAACAATACCGGGAGTCATAGGACGTTTATTAATTACTGCTACTGGTCCATTAATAGTGACAGCTTGACAGAGACGAGTATATAAATCATCTAAATCTTCCCCTGCTCCAGTTAATACAGTTAATCCATGTCCAGCTAAAGTTTGACCGACGTTATAACCCTTGAGATAATCTGTTGGATATCCGCTACAGGTGGAATTGTTATCATCAATAATTAATTTGATATTGAGATTTTTAGCCACAGCTAAACGGGCGGCTTCGGCATTATTTCCTTCTTGCTGTGAACCATCTGAACCTAAACAGAATACTACTTGATGAGGATGTGCGATCGCTACTCCATTCACATAAGCCCAGAGGTGTCCTAATCTTCCCGAACTAAATTTTACACCAGGAGTGCGTCCTCGTTCTGGATGTGCAAGTAGTAATGAATAGGCTTCTCGATAATGCAGCAGATTTTCTGCATCAAGATCACCCTGTAAAGTTGCCATTAAATATTGTGTAGCAACGCGGTGTCCTGCTTCATCAAAGAAAATTGGCACAAATTTATCTGCTACTCCCCGAAAGAAAGCATCTAAAATCATCACTTCGGGAACTGTATCATAAGCTCCTCCTGTATGACCGCCCACACCTTTGGCTGCTGCTACAGCGGTAAAAAAAACAATAGTATCTCGACAAAGTTGAATATTAGCTTTCAGAATTTCTCTTTGTTCATTAGTCAAAGTTGAATTAGTCGGGTCTAATTTTAACGGTTTGTAAGCATTGAGGTCAATAGGAAAACTAGAAGTTGTAACAGTCATTGATTTTTGTTCCTTATAGGATTTTAGATGCTGACTTTTGGATTTTAGATTATCCCAATCATTTTTCAAACATGGCTGAATTTTAATATTATTACTTCCTGCACCTCTGGGTAAAAAAAATGATATTTTTAATCGAATTTAACATTTGAAAAAATCAAAAAAACGGCTCTCCTAGAGTAGTTACAGAAAATTAATACTTGATATCAGGTTAAGTCCTAACATGGTAGGGTATTCAAGAATCAGAAAGCATTTTTTTATTAAATCTTCGATTCTATTTGAGCGAAACCTAGTTATATCAGGTATTTTAGGTTTTTTAGTATTAACTTATCAAACGAAGTCTAGGATAGCCAAAAAAACTAGATAAATTTAATTATTTTTTAATCCTTGCCATAGACTTTAAGACCATCCCAAATACCCATTACTCCAGGATAAGGGCTATGATAAACATTCTCCATTATTTGAATTTTCTCAATTAATCTTGGTTCAGAGTTTCCGACAGCAATTCCCTTTAATCCTGTTTCAAATAAGGATAAATCATTGAGAGTATCTCCACAAGCAATTGTATTATTAGCATTAAAATTTATTTCGGACAAAAACTTAAGGAGAGTTGGCCCTTTAGAAACTCCTTTTGGCATGACATCAAAATAAAAATAGATATCATAAGATGAAATAATGCAATCAAATCCAGCATCAATTACTTTTTGAATGGTGCTAGGTTGTAATATTGCAGAATCATAATAGTACGATACGCGATAATCTGGATTAACAGACTGTAGTTTTAATCCTGGTTCATTTGCTAATAGGTTCTTAACTTGTTCGTTGGCATTATCCCATTGTTTAATTATCCAATCTTGCACAGCAGAAATTGGCTCGAAGGTTTTACCATTTACAATAGTTGTTCCTACATCACCAATGATGTAGTCAGGTTTAGGGATGTGGGGGTTTTCAACTAGGAAGTTGCTGATCCAGTCTAGTTCTCTGCCAGTGACATACACTAAAAGAATACGATCTCGCTGGTTGTGAATATATTGATAAAATTCAGAGCGTTCTTGATGAGTACCACCTAAAAAAGTACCATCTAGGTCAGTTGCTAACAGTAATGAGTGATTAGAGTTCATCTTAAATAATTAACCTAAAATTAACCCACTGCGCGGTGTAAGTGCAAAATTGAGACTTGGTTGTGCTGCTTCATTATTCCAATTTACTGTACCAGAACCATAGGTCAATAATACTTGATGAGGTTGTGATCGCCATGATGTTTGAATACTAACTTCTGCTGTTTCATTACCCGCATTTACCGCAATTATCAATACTTCTTTTAGTAAGATTCGCGCAAAAATGTAAACTTGTCCTTGAGCAAATAAAGTTTGATACTCACCAATTTTTAATGCTGCATAATTATGACGCAGTTTAATTAATTGACGATGATACTCTAAAATGTCTTGATCCCACTGTTTTTTATCAGGAAAACCTTTACGACATTCTGGATCATAACCACCGTTTAAACCGACTTCATCGCCGTAATATATGCAAGGTGCGCCGGGAAAAGTCAATAATAGTAATGTTGATAAATATAAACTGGGGCGATCGCCTCCAGCTACATCAATTAACCTAGCTGTATCATGATTATTAATACCATTAAGTTGAGTTAATTGAATTTCCCAAGGATAAAGTTGCAGTAATTGATTAATTTCCTCCCCATATTTAGCCGCATCCGCAGGTGGTGGTGGTGCATATTCAGCAAAATGACCTTTTACCTGGCGATCGCCGACAATAAAGGCAGTGGTAGCATTAAGAAAGGGTAAACTTGACACGCCATCAAATTGTGTGCCATCTAACCACTCAGTTGCATTCATAGGAATTTCTCCCACAATATAGGCTTCAGGATTAATTGCTTTGATTCTTTCCCGAAATTCTTGCCAAAATCCAGGAGTTTTGATGTAATCTGCCGAATCTAAAGTGTCGAAAAGTGATATTTATCGGTAATGGAGGAAGTGCAGCCGTAGCTAGTCATCAGGCTATTGACTACTGGCGTAATGGTAATATTCCCGCGATTTGCTTTAACGATGGTGCTTTGGTGACCTGTATTAGTAATGACTTTGGCTACGAACAAGTTTTTAGCAAACCCATTTCTACATTTGCTCAGTCTGGAGATGTTTTGTTTGCAATTAGTAGTTCTGGACAATCACAAAATATTCTTGCTGGTGTTTACCAAGCACTAAAAATGAATTGTCATGTGATTACACTTTCAGCCTTTCAACCTAACAACCCCTTACGTCAACTTGGACATCTAAATTTTTATGTTCCCACGATGTCCTATGGTTTTGCAGAAATCATGCACTTATGTATTTGTCACTGCATTATTGATGGCTTGGTAGAAGGTGCTTTACCTAGTGCAAATGTGGATAACTATCTCAGTTTAAATGAACTAAAAGTATCCTAAAATATTCATCCCATTTATATATAAGTAGGTTGGCGTTGAAAATTGTCGTTATGGCAAGGCAAAAGGCAAGAGGCAATAGGCAAGAGTGAAGAGGGTTTGGGCGATTTTACGTTTCTTTACACAGTTTGGTTTTATTGTGTTCACCTACTTAGAAGAAATTCTATCTGTGGTAAACAACAAGATTTAATGATTGCATATTAAATATATGTGACAAGAACTAGAATTGTAGACCTCTTTCTTCAAAAATTGTCAGATATCTAAACCTAGAATCATCAAGTAAATAATGATGTTCTAGTTCTGAATTGTTCGATTTTTCTGTGAACTTTTGTACCAAGATTAGCAATGAAATAAAGATGCAATTAGAAATATATAGAGAAAAAATTATTGACTTTGAAACTTGTGCAGAAGTATTCACTGTCTACCATCAAAAAGGACGGAAAATCGTTCTCTGTAATGGGGTATTTGACTTACTACATCCCGGACACATTGCTCATTTACAAGCGGCTAAAGCAATGGGAGACTTATTAGTAATTTCCCTAACTGCTACTCCTTATATTAACCGAGGACCAGGAAGACCAATATTTTCTGATGAGTTGCGTGTTAATTCTATAGCTGCTTTAGCTTGTGTTGATTATGTAATTTTAACTCCCGCCGTCACAGCTTTGGAAGTAATTGAGAAAGTGCGTCCTCATATTTACTGCAAGGGAGATGAATATGCGGAAACAGAGAAAGATGTAACCCACAATATTGATAAAGAAATCGCTCAAGTAAGAGCTTACGGAGGTGACATTCGCTATACTCAAGAAATTACTTTTAGCTCTACACGACTGATTAATAATTATCTTGATGTTATCCCTCCAGAATTAAAACGTTATGCCAATGATTTTAGTCAACAATATGCTTTTGAGGATATTAGAAATGCGATAGAAGCAATGCAGGATCTCAATGTTTTGGTGTTGGGGGATATTATTATTGATGAGTTTGTTCACTGTACAGTTCAGGGATTAACCTCAAAAGGAAGAGCGCCATCAACCCGCTTTGTGAAAAAAGAACAACATTTGGGGGGAGTTTTTGCGATCGCTAACCATCTCAGTAGTTTTGCCAAATCTGTCACCCTAGCTAGTACCATTGGTGATGAACCAGATGTACATCATTTGATTGCTAATCATATTGATGGTACGCTGCATCTTAATTTACATTGTGTAGAAAAATATTCTACAGTAACAAAGTGTCGTTATATTGAACAACAAGGGAAAACCAAGGGTTATACCCAATTATTTGCGATTAATTCGATAGACGAAGAAGGACTAGCACCCCAAGAACGAGAAAAACTTTTAGATGCTTGGGAAAAACTGTTAAAAAACTGCGATTTAGTGGTTTTGGCGGATTATGGTCATGGATTAATTGATGCTGAAGCAATTGAATTAATTCAATCACAAGCACCATTTTTAGCCTTAAACTGTCAAACTAATAGTGCTAATTACGGTTATAACCTAATTAGTAAATATAAGCGAGCCGATACATTTTGTGTAGATGAACAGGAAATTCGTCTGGCATTTTCTAATCGTTATGGTAATCGAGAAGAGTTACTAAAACGGTTGCAATATCATTTAGGGGCGCAACAAGGTTGGTTAACTTTAGGATCTGCTGGTTCTTTGGGAATTAATACTCATGGAGAGATGGAAATTACTCCGGCCATGACACAACAAGTCAAAGATACCACCGGGGCTGGAGATGCCTTTTTTGCCCTAGCCAGTTTGAGTGCTAAGTTAGATTTGCCTGTGCAGTTAGGATCATTTTTAGGAAATTTGGCCGGAGCGATCGCTGCCAATGTTTTAGGAAATGAAAAGCCTGTAGACAAGGGACGCTTATTAAAGTTTGCTAAAACAATTTCCACATTTTAAAAGATAATTAAGGAGTAAATCAATGAATCCAATTCAACAAGTTTTAGTGACCGGTGGTGCTGGTTATGTAGGAGCTATTTTAGTTCCTAAACTTCTGCAAGCTGGATATGGAGTTAAGGTAATAGACTTGTATCTTTATGGCAAAGATGTATTAAATGCCGTTAAAGATCATCCTCATTTAGAAGAGATTGAAGGCGATATCCGCGATCGCCAACTTCTAGAAAAAATCATGCCAGGATGTGATGCTGTCATTCATTTAGCTTGTATTTCCAACGATCCCAGCTTTGAATTAGATCCAGACTTAGGCCGTTCGATTAATTATGATGCCTTTTTTGACTTAGTAGACGTTGCCAAAGATGCCGGAGTGAAGCGGTTTATTTATGCTTCTTCCTCCAGTGTTTACGGCATCAAAGAAATAGAAAATGTCACAGAAGACTTACCCTTAATGCCTTTAACAGACTATTCTCGTTATAAGGCTTTATGCGAAGAAGTCTTATTGAGTAAACGAGAACCAGGTTTTGTTACCTTAGTTTTGCGTCCTGCTACAGTCTGCGGTTATTCCCCCCGTCAGCGACTAGATTTAGTGGTGAATATTCTCACTAACCACGCAATTAATAATGGTAAAATTACAGTTTTTGGTGGTCAGCAAAAACGTCCCAATATCCATATTGAAGATATGACCGATCTGTATCTAAAATCTCTACAATGGTCAGATGAAGCGATTGACGGTAAAATATTTAACGCTGGCTATGAAAATCATACCTTGATGGAAATTGCCGAGATGACCCGTCAAGTAGTGGGAGAATCTGTAGAAATTATGACTACACCCACCGACGATCTGCGTTCATACCATATTTCTTCAGAAAAAATTAAGCAAGAACTGGGATTTGTCCCTGCACATACTATAAAGGAAGCGATCGAAGATTTAGCAGCAGCATTTAAAGCTAATCAAATTCCCGATTCTCTCACAGATACTCGTTACTATAACGTGAAAGTAATGAAAGAAATTAATTTCCGGTAAAACTTACCCCAAACAATCATCTGTAGGGATGGTTTTAAACGGAACAGGCCGTTTAACCCTACAGATAATGTGTAACGTTAAGGTTGGGAAACGCTCAGTTGTTTTATCTGATGGAGAAAGCCAATGCTTGATCAATTAAGTAGTGAGACAGAATTAATTACATAATGTCATTGCGTAAGCGTTGCGTGTCGTTAGCTATATGGAACGAAGTGAAATGAAGCAATCGCCAGGGTTGTGATTGCTTCCCTTCGCTCGCAATGACTGTCAATATTTTTGTCCAATTACTTACTATCGGAAATTTCTATTTTTAATGACAAGAACTTTTTGGGTATTTTTTTAATTGGAAGTCCCTTAATCAGCTTCAGTAAACATCGCAATCAAGCGATTCGCTGGTTTAGCCATTGCCACATACAAACTTTTTGGTAAAGACCATTGATTACCGGGCTTATTGGGGTCAAGATAAAACTTGCATAAACCTTCAATAAATTGTTTCATTTTGGAGATTTCATAACCCCATGCTTTTAATGATGGTAAAACTTCCGTTTCTACTATTGTTAATAATTCATCTCGGTTGCTAGTTACTCTCATGGCATTAAAAATAGTCCATGCCATTTCTAATGCTTCCAGAGTACCATCATTACCTCCTTGATAAAACCATTCAATATCAAAATCAATCATTCGCACATTTCCCTGGGTATCAATCATTTCATTCCCAGTCCAGCGATCAGCATAAATAATTCCCTGTCTGTGAGCTAAATTCATTTCTTGTAGAACCTTCGGCAAAAACTTGACTTCTCCAGTTTCTAGAAATTCCAACAAAGTTTTCCCTGTTACATATTCAATCAGCATCCAATCTTGATCTGCATGGATTAATTTAGGAACTGGTAAGCCGACAGCTAATGCCCGTTTGATAAAATCAACTTCATCTCCAATATTTCTGAGTTTAAAAGAACCGCCATTTTGGATAAAGCCAGTGGCTTCATACATATACTGCATATAAGCATCACCAGCTTCAGTGGAAATATCCCGTCTGGCACGAAAAACGCAGCGATCTGTGGCTGTTGTAATCAATAAGATATGATTAAATAATCCTTCTGATTGGGGTTTTTCTATTGTTGCTGTTTTACCTCCAGGTAAATAAGCTAAAGCACTTTCCAATCCCTGAGCGATATTTGTTGGTAGTGTATTCTTTAAATTTTCTGAAATTGAATTTTTCATTAGCTTTAACCAATACTTAATTTTAAACTAATTGCTAAGAAATCAAAAAACTCAGCCAGAATTTGATCATAGTGAGAGGCAAATTCAAGCTGATTAATTTCCTCTCGACTAAAATAGGCTAATTTTTGTCCTTCGTGTAGGGTTATTTGAGAAATATCTAAATCCAGCCGAGTCCAAAAAATGTGTTCATCACACTCTTCCCAAAAATAAGACTTGAAAAAATTAACTTCATCGAGTTTTAGTTCCAATTCTTCAACTAATTCTCTACGAATAGCTGCTTCTGGAGATTCATTTTTCTCTATATATCCTCCCAGGAATGCCCAAGTATTAGGAAAAGGAATAGAGCTTTTATTATCTCGAAGTACAAGTAAAACTTGCTGCTGACTGTTGAGAATAATTATGTCAGCCCCTGGTGCTTCTCTCATTTCAAATTTCATTTTTAATAGTTGTCAAAAAAACTGCATTAGCCTCAGTATCACTACTCAAAGACTTTGGCAAATAAACTAACATTGTCACCATTTTGGCAAACATAAATAATATAATGGATAGCCATAAAAGATAGTTGTTGTGAAAATACCAAGCTGCTATAACTGATGGGATAAATCCCAAACTAGCAGAGATCAAACTGACATTACGAACAATTTTCCCTTCGGCTAATCCTAAGAAATATCCTTCCAGCATTGAGGCAACAGAATTGAATATAAGTATGAAGCATAAACACCAAATATAGGTATCAATATGTTCAGTAATTTCCCTATGGTTGGTTAATATGCCAAAGACAGCCTGGGGAAAGAAAACACAAATTGTAGCTACAGTGAGTCCTATCAACAAGCTGCTGGCAACTGAAACTTTCAGCAAGGGTAACAATTTCTCTTTTGAATCTTTACCTTTCAAGTTTCCGCTTAAGGTTTCGGTAGCAAATCCCATTCCGTTAGTTAAGTAAACATTTAGATGTGTTATCTGTCCTAATAAAGAATTTTGGGTAAAGAGTATCGTTCCCATCATGGCACTTAGATTACTAAAAATAGTAAAGACAGACATCTCAGTTATAGTTCTAATCAAGATATCTCTATTGAGAGCCAACATAGTTTTCAACTCTGAAAAATCCATGATTTGTGGGCTAACTGCGCGGATTTCTTGCCACTGAACTTTCCGACTAGCTAAAAGGATGCCGATAAACAACATTAAGTATTGGCTAGATGCTTGAGATACTCCAGCCCCTACACTATTCCAACCCCATTGAATAATAAATAAGTAGTCTAAAATTATCTTGGCTGCATTGCCAATAACTGAAAGTACCACAACCTTACTATTCTCCTCTCGTCCCAGTAACCAACCAATGAGAACGAAGTTCAGTAAAACAGCAGGCGCTCCCCAAATGCGAGCATTGAAATAGTCAATGCCGGCAGCTTTAACATCAATATCAGCACTCAAGAGCGAAAAACCTACCTCTCGCAAAGGATACTGCAAAATTAACAGTACGATACCTAATCCCAAGGCGATTAAGCCATTGCGTAGTCCCACTAGCAGTGCAGCCTCTTGGTCATCTGCTCCCACAGCTTGAGCGGTTAACCCAGTGGTTCCCATACGTAAGAACTCAAGAATCAAATAGACGAGGTTAAACAAGATATTAGCTATGCAAACCCCTGCTAAGGCATCAATTTCTTGCAGATGACCCAAAAAAGCTACACTGATTAAACCCGCTAGAGGAATCATCAGGTTTGAAAGAATATTGGCGATCGCAAGACGGTAGAAACGAGGGAGAAAGTCATACTGTTCTGTTCGTGTTAAGTTCATGAGTTAATTCAGTATTTAGCTTACTGGTTGGATTTTAGACCGAGTTGAGTCGAGATATAGACGAATTTGTTACCCGCTTGAGTTCCTCGATTCTTAAGTCCTCATCAGCAGTAGAATTGTCAACAAAGGTATTTTCTTGCCCATAATTAACACTTCGGAGTGCAGGTTCTGGTATTTCAGTATCCGGTATTAAATTATCAACAAAGCCACTTATCCACCCATTATTACTACCTTGAAGCAGTGGTTTTCCTGAAACTGGATCTATCTGTGTGCCATTCCCAACAAACGCGCTCTGTAACGCGTTGTTAACAACTTCCTCTGCTGGTTCTGATGTTACCATAGCTGGTGTGCCATCCTCAACAGAATCTATTTGCCCCCCGTTATTGCCATTTGGGGTTGATGTTTCTGGTAAAACAGGGGATTGTTAATCGCCAAAAGCCTGAAACGACGGATTTTCGTTCATGCACATCATGGTTAATTTGTACAGTGCGTAAGTCCTAGTAACAATCTTTTTCCCCATAAATCTGGTTTTCCATAAATCTGGTTAGTTGGGTTTCTGGTTTCATATCTAGCATACTGGAAATTGGTGTAGGAAAATCTATTTGGTATAAAGCTAGTTCCCATTCAAACTAACTTTTTGAGCATTCAAACTAAATAGACTGTTGAGGAACTGTAAGATCCACCAATTTGATAGCCTCTACAATTTCCATAGGTGACAATTCCTCTACTGGTTTATTTTGGCTTGCTGCATAGCCAACAATCCCCTTGAGGGCATAAACCGATAAAACAGCAGTTCCCTTTAATTGCTCAGTATTAATGATATCAAGGGCATTTTGAATATCCATAAAATTCTGTTTAATTAATAATTTGAATAGGGGAATTATCCCTCTATATTCTAGCTTGCCTTGGGGTACAGTCGAGTTAAAACCATTAGTCATTAGTCATTAGTCATTAGTCATTAGTTATTAAATTATTTCCCCCTGACCTCTGCCTATTCCCTATTCCCTATTCCCTATTCCCTAACATTTGTTTGATTATAGGAGTTACGCATTGACAGAATAACAAAATAGTGAATTGATAAGTATAGGTCGTCTACTTACTAGGTATCGGACACTCAATCATTCTTGCTACACTCAACCATAATCCACTATAAATTCCAATCACGACGATAATTAAAGAAACTTAGTAGCAATTCTGAAAAAGTATGGTTCTGATTAATTCTCTGTCTATGCCATTCTCGCGCTATTTCCATAAGAATTTCGGAAAAACTGGGATAAATAGGTGATAATTTAGCCAAATACTGAATTTTCATATTTTGTGAGATTGCTAACCTAATTAAATTAATTAATTCTTCTGCTGCTATTCCCAATATAGAACATCCCAGAATTTTTCCATTTTCCAAAACTACTAATTTACAAACACCTGTAATTTCTCCTTGTATTTGTGCCGCCGTGGCTGTTTTAAAATATTGCTTAAAAACTAAAACCTGCTTTTGAGAATATTGGTTTTTAGCTTGTTTTTCTGTTAAACCAACTTGTGCTACCCTGGGCTGAGAATATATTCCCCAAGGAACAAATTCATAATTAACTTTTAGTTTGGGAAAGAATAGGGCATTTTTTACAGCAATATTAGCTTCATAATTACCAATATTCTGAATATCATAACCACCTAGCACATCACCGCAAGCATAAATCCGATGATTTGTAGTTTGTAATTTTTCATTGACAACCAAGCGGTATTGATGCCATTTTACTCCCACCGCTGGTAAATTCAAATACTCTAAATTTAGCTGTTGTCCAGCACAAATGAAAATTTCATCGGTTTCAATGGCTTGATTTCCAGCTTGTACCCATTTCTTATGATCTATTTGTCGGACTTGGGTAACTTGAGTTTGTGTTAAAATCCGTACACCATCAATTTCTAATTGTGCTGTTAGTAATTGGGCTATTTCTGCATCAAGACTAGGCAAAATGCTAGAATATTTGACTATTAATGTGACTTGACAACCAAATCTGGCTAAAACTTGGGCTATTTCTATACTTTGAGGAATACCACCAATTATCACCCAATTTTCGGGTAATGTGGTTTTTTCTAAAAATTGCCAAATATTAGCTAAAGTTAGATATTTAATAGTATCTAATCCTGAAATATTAGGAATTAATGGACGAGAACCATTAGCGAGTAAGTAAGTGCGACTATATAAGCGTCTTTCATTAACTGTAAAACTTAATTGAGGAGAAGACTGAAATTGACCATTACCAACAATAATATCAACTCCTTGGGCAGCTAAATTCGCCAAAGAATGTATTTGATTAATATTTTTGGCAACAGCATTTGCATAAAACATTCCTTTTTTCCAGTTCAGAAATTCCAGATTTAAGTGAATATTTTTTTCGTAAGTTCCTAGATTTACCAAATTATAATATTTCTGGGTAGTTTGACTAATTTCGCTGAGTATGTATTGATAATTTAAATTATAGTTATGAGTAAAATCTGCGCTGACAATCAAGGCAACTTTAGCGTGTAGCTGAGTAGCACTTAAAGCAGCTTGGTATCCAGCAATACTGCCACCAATAATAACGATATCGTAATCAATATTTGTCATTTGTCATTTGTCATTGGGTAATTTTATTCTTCCTTCTCCCTTCTTCCTTCTTCCTCCTGAACTTCTGATAGCGAAGCGTGGCGTTAGCCATACTTCTGAATGGGCGCAGGCCCTGCGCCCCTACCTCCTGAACTCCTGCTAAGTAATGGGACAGAATTAATTACACAATTGATTTTTCTGTTCCCTGTTCCCTGTTCCCTGTTCCCTGTTCCCTGTTCCCTGTTCCCTGTTCCCTCTCTCAACGAGTGAATTTAATTTTGTCCGACTAAGTAGGTGAACACAATAAAACCAAACTGTGTAAAGAAATGTAAAATCGCCTAAACCCTCTTCACTCTTGCCTCTTGCCTCTTGCCTTTTGCCTTGCCATAACGACAATTTTCAACGCCAACCTACTTACTTATTGATTTTGAATTGTTTCAAGTGCTGTTAATAGGCATTGATTATCAGCTTTTGTACGGACTGCGACACGGAAAAAGCGATCGCCTAATTCTTTAAAACTTAAGCAATCACGAATTAAAATCTGGTGTTGCCGAAGCAAATTTTGTTGTAACTGGGAAGTAGGTCGTTGAGATTCTACCAATAGGTAGTTAACAGAGCCTTCTATGGGTGTTAAACCAGGAATTGAGGCTAGACCTTGAAATAGTTGATTTCTCGCCCCTGGCAGCCATTTCCAGGTGAGATTTTGAAATTCTGTATCTTCGAGGGCGGCGATCGCTGCGGCGGCTGCTAAAGTATTCACAGGCCAAGGATCTCGCCATGATTTCCACTTAGCTAAACGTTGAGGGTGAGCGATCGCATATCCTAATCTTAACCCTGGTAAACTGTAAAATTTGGTGAGCGATCGTAAAATCACCAAATTCTCGTATTCCTGCACCAACCCAATTAAACTTTGTTCCGCTTCCGGCGGCAAAAAATCCATAAACGCTTCATCTACCACCACCAAAGCAAACTTTTTCAAATACGGTAAAACAGATTCCCGTGAGAATAACTTTCCCGTTGGATTATGGGGATTATTCAGCAATAACCCAAAACCTGAAGTCTTCAGCCCGAAATCTGGCAATAGAGAAATATTCCCTTTCCCCGTTGCCAAATCCACAGGAAACTCCAGAACTTTAGCATTATCAACCGCAAGAGTGCGGTAATAGTCGCCAAAAGCTGGAGTTAGTACAACCGTTGCTGCTAATTGTGCTAATTCTCTACCCACCAAAGTTAATAGTTCTGCTGAACCATTACCCGGCAAAATCCACTCAGTAGGTAATTCATGAAAATGACTCAGAGCAAGTCGTAATTCACCATACTCTGGGTCAGGATAATTCCTCAAACTACCTAGTTGAGAC
Source organism: Anabaena sp. AL93 (assembly GCF_001672085.1). NCBI lineage: Bacteria > Bacillati > Cyanobacteriota > Cyanophyceae > Nostocales > Nostocaceae > Anabaena > Anabaena sp. AL93. The sequence goes on from NZ_LJOU01000087.1 coordinate 25,450, forward strand.
ACAATCGCCGTAATCACACTATTTGGTGGTCCCAACGGGCTGATACTGGCAGAGAAATCCACAATAGCATCAGGGGAACAGCCAGCCAGTGCTGCTGCCCAAGCCAAATTTCCCCCGTGTGCTTGTTGTGGCATCAAAAATATCTTTCCTATAACCGAACTTATTCTTTTGGCTCTTTTGGGGGTGCTACTCTTTCTCTAAACAGTTTTCCAGCAGAGAAAGCGGGAACTCTGGTAGCGGGAATTTCCATTTTTTCATTCGTTTTGGGGTTACGTCCTTCACGGGCCTTGCGTTCCCGTGATTCAAACGAACCAAATCCCACCAATGTTACTTTATCACCGGAAGAAACCGCTTCCACAATAGTTTCGATGGCAGCACTCAAAACTTGGTCAGCCTGTTTCTTGGTAACGTTAGCCTTTTCAGCTACTGCATCAACTAATTCGCCTTTGTTCATGTTAAACTCCTAAAGTTTTATCAGAGATTATTTCTCAAGATGCACCATTAAAGCATCTTTACCTAAATCTCTGTTTGTAGAAATACAAAAATCGTTCCCTGAGAGTATTTACACTCAAAACCGCTGCAAATACGATTGACTTGACTTTTCAATGAATCATTCTAAGGTGTTGTAGCCCGAAGTGGATAGATGAAACTATTAATTTATATAGATTTCAGGATTTTTTTTCTTTTTTACCTCTTTCTTGTAATTAAAATACCCTATTTTTTAGAAATAAATACTTAGTTGTCATTGGTCATTGGTCATTTCCCTCTGCTCCCTGCCCCCTGCTCCCTGCTCCCTGTCCCCTGCTCCCTGCCCCTTACCTCTGGCTTTCAGAACTCTGCGGAGTCGGTCAGGACTCAAGTAAACTTGTCGCTCGGATGCTAGTTTTTTGGCTAGTTGTTTGGAGTTATAAGTCTGAGGTTCTTCAAATAGACAGTTTTCTAGATACTCTAAATCATTTTCCGAATAGCGAGGTTTTCCGCCTCGACCTGGAGCATCCCATAATCCGGCTAAACCCATTTTTCGCCACCGATGTAGGGTCTGACGGACTGTAGAAACTGCCCAGTTTAAGCCTTGAGCAATTTGTTCGTTATTTAATCCACGAGCATTCAACAGTAGAACTTGAGCGCGGTCTTTTGTCCGTTGAGGAACATCCTTAGCCTTTCTCAACTCTTCTAAAGTTAACTTTTCTTCATCACTTAAAAAAATTTTCAGTCGGCATCCCATAATCCTTTTGATCTGATTAATGTATTTGGTATATTGATGTGTATTTTGGGAGGTATATTTGTCAATACTACCTATGCTAACCCATTATTTCTATGTTTTGTCAAGACTTTATGGGCTTTAGTGTAATTGTAAATATTCTTTAATTTCGTTGAGCATATCAGTATACAATAATAATTCAGGAGTCAGGAGTAAAAATGGCTTGCTATTTTGAAAATATAGTGAACTACCCACACTGACCTGACGGTACAGTGTCGGCTTCCTGTCCAACAGAAAGCACAGTAGTAGACTTCTTGCGTCCTCTATTACTGCGACTTATTTCTGGGCGACAGGCTTCTTGATGAAGTTGTTCATGGGGGAAACCCCCAAGACCACACTTCATCGCTTTATCCCCCGTTCCAGAGGTCAAAATTCGTAGTCCCTCATCTCTGAGGTTTATTGCTGCATTAATATCTCTATCATGTCTAGTCTGGCACTTTTCACAAGTCCAGAATCTTATATCAAGTGGCAAACTACCCA
>NZ_LJOU01000088.1:0-25115 GCF_001672085.1 Anabaena sp. AL93
GAGGCAAGAGGCAAGAGGCAAGAGGCAAAAGGCAAGAGGCAAGAGGCAAGAGGCAAGAGGCAAGAGGCAAAAGGCAAGAGGCAAGAGGCAAGAGGCAAGAGGCAAGAGGCAAGAGGCAAAATGAAATATTCTCCCTGTTCCCTGTTCCCTGTTCCCTGCTATACGTGACAATTTAGACTTTTATTTTATGTGAGGAATGAACTGTGAAACAGTTTCATAATAGTGTTTTCGTATCAAGTGCAGCGGCTTGTGTACTCTTAGCCGCCCAACCAGTCCTGGCACAATTAACACAAATTACTGATGTCAAACTCAATCCCATTGAGGGCGGAATCAGCGTCATTTTAAAAACTGCTGCCGGCAATCGTCCCCAAGTATTTACAACTAAAAAAGATAAATCCTTAATTGCAGATGTAATTAATGCCCAACTGCGTCTACCCAAAGGTGATAACTTCCGTCAAGAAAACCCCGCACCGGGAATCAAGATTATTGAAGTTAAACAATTAGATGCTAATAGCATTCGGGTAATAGTCACAGGTGTTGATGATGCACCCAGCAATCAGCCCGTCATGCGAAAGGATAATAATCTTACCCTTGGCTTTACCACCACCACAAATTCAACAGCATCAACCGCCACTAAGCCCATAGAAAAAGTATCAGCAGCCCCAGCTACCACACCTGAATCTAAACCCGATGAACCAGGTAAACCTCCAGATGTCCTAGTCCCTAATCCCCAAGTCACCATTGACGGTAAAATTGCCCAATCCGCAGGACCAAATCAACCTTATAACCAAGCGCCTCCTTTTTTACCCAGAGCCGTCGCTCCACCAGTAGGAGATATTACTCAATCAAATATTGATACATCACCCACCGTGATTGATTTAGGTACTCAAGAACGAGTTCCCCGCTTGGTATTACGTGATGCACCTGTGAGAGAGGTTTTATCACTGTTAGCGCGGGCTGCTAATTTAAACGTAGTTTATATCGGTGGTGAAGCAGAAAAAACACAGGGTGCGGATGCAACAAAGACTTCTCAAACAATTTCTCTGGATATAGAAAACGAACCTGTGCAAGATGTCTTTAACTATGTACTGCGGTTGAGTGCTTTAGAAGCTAACCGCACGGGACGGACAATTTTTGTCGGGACTAAATTACCTAACTCCACCCGTGATACTGTCATGCGGAGTTTACGACTAAATCAGGTAACAGTGGGAGTTGCTTTAAACTTCTTGGTGGCTTTGGGTGCAGAAAGTGCCGTCAGCCGAGAAAGATTGGTTACGAGTGTCAATGCTGTAACTGTTGGGACTGGAGTAGCTCCCATTACCCAAACTCAAACAACCACAGAAACAAAAGTCGAAACTCAACGGATTACTTATCAAGATTCAACACCATTACTGAGAGGATTACAAGCTTCAGGAGATGAGCGCACCAATTCTGTGACATTGATTGGTAATCCTAAGATGGTGGAAATGGCAGTATCTCAATTAGTACAGCTTGATGTCCGTCGTCGCCAAGTGGTAGTGAACGTCAAAATTATTGATGTCAACCTTTTAGGTATTCAAGACTCTAACTCTAGTTTTTCTTTTGGTCTTGGTAATAGCTACTTTACCAGTGATGGTGGTGCAGCAACTTTCAATTTTGGTGGTTCTCGACCAGCTACAGGCAGTGAAGTAGCAAGTAGTGTTACCGAAACACCTATTACAACTAATCCACTTAGCAGTGCTAACATTTTTCTGGACAAAAGAGATTCCAGTACAGGTAATCCTACAGCAGGTGCAAGCTCTAATCCAGAAGTAACAGGTGTTAAAGCAATTACTCCTACTGAAATCACATACGAACTACCAAAATTATACCAGTTCCCTAAAAAGTTTCTGGCTAGTTTGACAGCACAAGTTACAAGTGGCAATGCCAAGATTTTGACAGACCCCACCCTAATTGTTCAAGAGGGACAGAACGCAACAGTCGCTTTAACGTCAGAAGTATACGGGGGAATTAAAATAACTAATCTACTAAGAGAACCTATCATCAAGAACGCAGGGCTAACCTTGACAGTGAAAGTAGAAAGAATAGATGATAATGGTTTTGTTTCTTTGTCTGTTGCCCCTACTGTGTCTTCTCTGGCTGGGACAACAAGTAGTCCTGATGGTGATATTACCCTGTTAGCTTCAAGAAGTCTGGCATCTGGTCAACTTCGCTTGCGAGACGGTCAAACACTGATTCTTTCAGGTATTATTCAAGATTCAGACCGGACAACTATTTCTAAACTGCCTATCTTAGGTGATATTCCTCTACTAGGTTCGCTGTTTAGAAAGTCCAATAGAACTAATGAGCGCAGAGAGGTAATTGTCTTACTTACACCTCAAATTATGGATGACTCAGAGCGTTCTGCTTACGGTTATAATTACACACCCAGTCCCCAGGTACGGCAAATCTTAGAACGTCGGGGGTTGAAGGTTCAGCCTCGCTAGTTAGTTCTTGGTGATTGTTTCCAAATACCCGATTTATGGGAGAAGAGTAAATAAGGTATCCCTGTTGACTAGGGCAGGCAGGATGCCCACCCCACAAGATTAAAATATTAATTGTGGGGTGGGCTTCTAGCCTGCCCATCTTATATTTAATTGTCTAAAAAAGTTAATTTCAATTACTAATTAACTCCACAGCGTCTCGTCCATCACTATCTTGCAGATAAACTTTGACAATTTCCTCTTTGGCGGTGGGTAATTTTTTACCAACAAAATCTGGATGAATTGGTAACTCCCGATGACCTCTATCTACTAATACGGCTAGGCGAATTACTTCTGGTCTACCATATTCATTTACGGCATTTAAAGCAGCCCGAATAGTTCTGCCTTTAAAAATGACATCATCTACAAGTACCACGGTTTTACCTGTCAAATCAAAGGGAATATCGGTTTTTTCTGGAGTTCTCAAGCCGATTTTATCAAGATCATCACGATAAAATGTAATATCTAAAGAGCCTACAGAAACGTTGACATCTTCGAGGATTTCTATTTGACGAGCTAATGAATAAGCTAATGGTACTCCTCTAGTGTGAATACCCAGAAGTAACAACTGAGATAAATCTCGTGTTCTTTCTATAATCTGAGAAGCCATTCGAGTTAATGTCCGACGCAGTTCTTCTGATGAGAGAATTTCAACTACTTTAGTAGACATAAGATTGGTAATTGGTGATAGGTGATAGGTAATTGGTAATTGGTGATTTCTCGTTTCTCGTTCCCATACTCTGTATGGGAATGAATTCCAGAAGGCTCTGCCTTCAATAACAGCAGAGGCAGAGCTTTCTCCTTCCCATACTCTGTGTGGGAATGAATACTAGAAGGCTCTGCCTTCAATAATAGTAGAGGCAGAGCCTCTGTGATAGCATTCCCAGTCAGAGACTGGGAACGAGATAAATTGGTGATTTCTCGTTTCTCGTTCCTATACTCTGTATGGGAATGAATTCCAGAAGGCTCTGCCTTCAATAACAGCAGAGGCAGAGCTTTCTCGTTCCCATACTCTGTGTGGGAATGAATGCTAGAAGGCTCTGCCTTCAATAATAGTAGAGGCAGAGCCTCTGTGATAGCATTCCCAGTCAGAGACTGGGAACGAGATAAGGAGATAACTAAGGTATTAAAAATATTGCTAGTCCTAACCATAGTAAAAACGCATATCGGGTTAGTTGTAAAGCTTGATCAATAGAATCTGGCGTAATGGGATAAATAGGATCTCCTAAAAGTGGTTTCTCTTTAGCTATTCCACGATACCAATTTATGCCTCCCATTTGCACACCTAAAACCGCAGCATAAGCGCATTCACTCCAACCAGAATTGGGACTGGGATCTTTGATGGCATCCCGGCGACAAATTTGCCAAACTTTTACAGGTTGCAAGGATAATAATGATAAGGTTATCACTGTTAACCGACAAGGCAACCAAGTTAAACCGTCTTCCCACCGCGCACTAAACCAACCAAGATAAGTATAAGGTGCTTCCTTGTAACCGACCATTGAATCTAAAGTGCTACTGGCTTTATATGCTAAAGCGAAAGGGACAGCGCCAATAACAGGGATGAATGCACCAATAATAGTATAGAAAAGAGGAGCCATTACGCCATCGGTGGCGTTTTCTGTGACGGTTTCCAAAACTGCTCTGAGAATTTCTGCTGTGGAAAGATTGGCTGTATCTCTGCCGACATAATTACTTAATACCTGTCGCGCTGATTCTAATTCTCCATTTTTTAAAGGTTGCAGAACTTCCATTGCTGCATTTCGTAAACTTTTGAAAGCAAAACAACTAGCTATAAGAATACTTTCTACGGCAATTCCTAAAAATGGATGTACCCATTTGGCAGCTTGAACTATTATCCAACCCACCAAACCACTACCAATTATCACAATTATCCCTAAGAAAATGCCGGCGAGACGTTGAGAAAGAGGATTTTGACAATATTGGAGGGCGAGTTTACTCAAGCGAGAAATTACCCATCCCATGACTCGCACGGGATGAGGCCAACCCCAAGGATCTCCTATTAAGTAATCTAATAAGGCAGCGAAAACCAAAACAGCAGATGTCATTTATTCTTTTTCCTAACTCCTACAGCAAATTGTCATCAAACCCGGAACAAGAACCCCTCCCCCAACCCCCTCCCCGCAAGCGATGAGGGGGCTAAGATGTACCTTATATGATTGGAAATCGCTGTCATTGCTGACTCTGGACAGCCCCTACTAAACTACAAAATTGGTTTCTTCTCCTTGAGATGCTTGCCAACTGCGGGCATCATAATAAAGGTCTGCGAGGGTAATATTGTACAAGGCTTCTTTTAGCTTTTGGTTGAGTCTGTTCCAGAGGCTGGATGTTACCCAATCTGCTGTTTGAGTAGGTGTGGGATTATTTAAGGGTAAGTTAGTAATATTTTCACCAACTGCTTCTAAAATTTGACCGATAGATATAAGTGCCGGTTTTTTGGCTAGTTTGTATCCACCATCGCTACCACGAATTGATGTAACTAATCCTGCTCGACGCATTTCGATGAGTAGTTTTTCTAGGTAGGGAGCAGGAATATTTTGACGTTTGGCGATCGCTCTGACAGATTCAGGTCCATATTTTGGACGTAAACTCAAATCTAGCAATGCTTTCACACTATAGTGTCCTCTTGTCGTTAGTTTCATATAGCAGTTATCATGAATTTTATTTTCCCAATCTCTCTTTCCTCGTCCCTACCTGATTTGATAATTTGGCAAATCAAATAACAATACTACATAAGACTCCCATTTGATGCTTGAAAAAATTCATTACACATCTAAGAGCTATTTTCTCCTGTTCCCCCTTCCCTGCCTACATCAATAAATTGATATCTTCTTGACTATTGCTATATCTATAGTAGCTATCAACATCATCGTAATTATATTTCCTATAATTTTTTAACAAAATTGATAATAGTGCAACAATTTTGGCTATGAGTGTAATATACTTGGCTAGGCTGATCCCAAAATTAAAGGATTATGTTCCTATTAGTTCAATGTCGGCTAAAATAAAATCCACTTGACAACTTCAAAAATTCATTTTCGACCTAAGTTGATGCCTAAACAGAAAAAAATTGAACCCCTCGTCGGCGAAGAACTGCTCAAAAAAGTTAAAGAGCTAGAAGCCATCAGCAAAGACGACAAAGCTAAACAGTGTGGCTACTATACCATTACCAAAAATGGTATAGAGCGCGTCAATATGATGAAATTCTTGAATGCCCTAATTGATGCGGAGGGTATTCAGTTGGATAGTTCACCTAGTGCTAATGGACGTGGTGGACGCAGTGCCAGCTATAGAATTAGTGTCCAACAAAATGGCAATTTATTAATCGGTGCAGCTTACACAAAACAGATGAATCTTCAGCCTGGGGATGAGTTTGTCATTACTTTAGGGAAAAAGCATATTCGACTGCGGCAAGTAGATTTGGAATCCACAGAAGATGCCGAAGTAGAAGCTACAGCTTAATGAATATTCATTAGTTAGTTGTAGGTTGTCAGTTGTCAGTGGTTGCGTTTTAACCCTGACTGCTGAATAACTGACTGATTACCAAAACTGGCAGAACAGGCAACAGGTAATAGTGATAAATCCTGATTCCTATGCCTTGCAAAAAACTTGGATGGCTAATGTCACGCTATCAGCCAACCCCACATAAAAAAGGCTGCTGAATTCAGCAACCCCAATATTGAGCAACATTGTGTTTTTAATCAATAGATGCCAATTTAACCGGTTGTAAAGATTTTGTCGTATCTACAATTTTTTTATTAATTTCCGACTTAATCGGATTACTACTACTAGAATTTATCTCTGGAGATAAGTTGTCTTGTCTCTCATCATAGCTAGGTTCATGGATGATCAGGCGATCGCACGGAATTGTATCTGATATAATCGCACTTGCCATCATCCCAGTATGAACTTCCATTTGTCCTTCTGGAGGCACTTCAAACACCAGCCTTTGTCCAGGAAAGACAACCCTTTCAAAGTACCAGTTAGGAATATTGGAGATACGCGCCACCTGGATTTTACTCGTGGCATTGACGTAGCAGCAGAGAATTTTCCCCGAATGCTCCGGTGGTAGAGGATCTAATATCTGAGCCATAACTGCTGAAGAGCTTATTTGCTCCACAATTTTACATTACATCAGTAAAGCTAACACCCGATGATCCCCGGTTACTGTAACCGCCACTACCAACTGCGAGTTTCTGCATTATTTCTATCTAAAGATATATAGAGATTATAAAATTTTTGTAAATAAATCTGTATTTACTTAACAAAAAAGACGATAAACGAGAATCTCCATTGTCATATCCGCTAGAATCTCTGTAAATCCTTTACAGCCAAGAATTTCCCCCCTTTACGCCAAGATTTATCATCCCTGGTAAGTTGAATTATTTCTTGCATCTATCTTCGGAGTTACCACGAAAAATCATCGCTAAATTCATAAACTCGATGTTATGGTAAATGTATATGAAAATTTCGTTCATAAATCCCATCTATATATAACAAGCAAATTTTATGCAGTGCAGTTTTCACATTCACTTTGATCACTAACGGCAAAAGTTTTTGCATAGCACAAAACAACTGAAATGTCAAAGATAATGCTAGTCCAGTCAGCAGCAAATTCACAATTCCTCTAGTCTTTTTCTCAACTACGGCAAGCATTACAGTTAAACCACGTATGAACGCAACTAAAATCCTCTACGTTCGCCTTCCCTGTAACCCTATCTTTCCTATTGGGGTTGTCTATCTTTCCGATCATGTCCACAAATTATTTCCCCATGCCGAACAGCGGATTTTTGACTTAGGCACAATCCCCCCCCTAGATTATACTTCCGCCCTAGACCGATGTATTGATGAGTTTCAACCCACCCTACTAGTCTTTTCCTGGCGAGATATTCAAATTTACGCCCCAGTGGGTGGACGGGGCGGCAATCCTCTCCAAAACGCCTTTGAATTCTACTACGCAAAAAACCCGTTTATAAAATTGCGTGGTGCTTTGGGCGGGTTGAGAATTTTTATTGCTTATTATGTAGAATTATGGCGCAATTTGGGACTAGTTAAACGGGGTTTAAAACGCGCCCAAAAATATCAATCTCAAGCCCGTGTAGTCTTAGGTGGTGGTGCAGTTAGCGTATTTTATGAACAGTTGGGTAAAAGCTTACCGCCCGGAACAATTATTTCCGTCGGTGAAGGAGAAACCCTACTCACAAAACTACTCAAGGGTGAAGATTTTCAGGATGAACGCTGTTATGTAGTGGGAGAAAATAAACCGCGTCAACGGCTAATTCATGAACAACCCACACCCCTAGAAAAAACAGTTTGTAATTACGATTACATCGAAACTATTTGGCCGGAATTTAATTATTACCTGCAAGAACAGGACTTTTATATTGGTGTCCAAACCAAACGCGGTTGTCCCCATAATTGCTGTTACTGTGTTTATACAGTAGTTGAAGGTAAACAAGTCCGCATTAACCCTAGTGATGAAGTTGTAGCAGAAATTCGAGAATTATATAACCGGGGTATTCGCAACTTTTGGTTTACAGATGCTCAATTTATCCCCGCCCGGAAATTCATTGATGATGCTGTAGAACTTCTCCAGAAAATCGTTGATTCGGGAATGTCGGATATCCATTGGGCAGCATACATCAGAGCCGACAACTTAACACCCCAATTGTGTGAGTTAATGGTAAAAACAGGCATGAATTATTTTGAAATCGGGATTACCAGCGGTTCTCAAGAACTGGTTCGCAAAATGCGAATGGGTTATAATTTGCGGACTGTTTTACAAAATTGTCGTGATTTAAAATCCGCCGGTTTCAATGATGTAGTTTCTGTTAACTACTCCTTTAATGTGATTGATGAACGTCCCGAAACTATTCGTCAAACTATTGCCTATCACCGCGAACTAGAACGGATTTTTGGGGCTGATAAAGTTGAACCTGCTATTTTCTTCATTGGACTCCAACCCCATACCCATTTAGAAGAATATGCCTTTAAAGAGGGTATTCTCAAGCCTGGTTATGATCCTATGAGTTTAATGCCTTGGACAGCCAAAAAACTCCTCTGGAATCCTGAACCATTAGGTTCTTTCTTTGGTGAGGTTTGCTTACAAGCTTGGCGACAAAATCCCAATGACTTCGGACGAGAAGTGATGAATATTTTAGAAGCCAAATTGGGTTGTGCTGATTTGGAAGATGCACTTTCTGCACCGATAGAAAAACCAGAGAAACAGTTGGCAAGCGTATCTTAAAACTCCTGGCGATTAGCCCAGGTGATTAGAAATCACGGCTACACAAACAAAGTCCGCCTGCGCGGACTAATTAAAAATTAAGGGTTTGAAATAAAACCCACGCAGGTGGGTTTTGCCTGTGTAGACGCGGCTTATAAGCCGTATTATCGGAAATCCCCAATTAATTCCATGTTACAAGGTTCAATTCTCCAACAATTAGAAGCATCTCACCGCCATAGTGCTAGACCTATTCATTTTGGCGTGTACTATAAAAATACCTTAGTGTCTCTCTGTCATGCTTTGGAAGATCATATTTTAACGAAAGATAATGATCCTTTTGTGATTACGGCTTTCCAGCAGGGTAAATGGTATCTGGAAGAGGCTCAAAGATACGCAGATATCGCAAAACACAGCCGGGAAATTGTCATTATGGCAACGGCTGATTCTGGTTTTGCTGAACATCCGACCGGTCAATTACCTAACATTGATTTGGTGGGACTAGCTGCTGATGATCCTGTGGCGCAGGAGTGGCACTTGATTATTCTAGCTCCTGATTACACGGCTATGGTAATTTGTCAAGAGTTATCTGAAGCTGACTATGGGAAAGATGGGTTGCCAACTTGCGATTTAGAGCGTAAATTCTATGGTTTATGGACATTTGAACCGGAATTGGTGGAGGAAACCGCAGAGTTAGCGATCGCTCACATTCAAGACTATCATCCCGAACTAGCGCTCAAACTGAGTCAATATAAACAAGCAATTCACCCAGCTATATGTCCGGGGGAAGAAGTAGCTACCGTTGTCTCTCGTGTTGTTGATTACCTCAAAACCGGACAAGGTAACTTACCTGTTCTCACCGCATCCCACCAAAAATTTCTAGATCGTAACTTGGTATCTAACGAAATTCAGGCATTTTTGCGGATGGCACAGTTGATTGATCTAGCAGATAGCCGTAACCCTGTAGCCGCATCAGAAGTAGCATCTGTTGTTGAAACAATGGGGCAATTATTAGATTTACCCGCATGGCAAATTAAAAGATTACGCCTAGCTGCTCTCTTGCATCGCTTAGACCAACTGCAAAAAGCCGAAAGCCTGATTAGTCCCACTCATATAACAACAGCTTATCAAGAACAATCTCCTAGTTGTCCTCTGGCTTGTCCCCTCGTCCCAGGAGCGCAAGCATTACGAATCATGCCACGACTACGAGCGATCGCCCAAATTATCACTCACCAAAGCGAATGGTGGAATGGTACAGGCGAACCTGCCGGTTTAGCTGGTGATGATATTCCTTTAGAATCACGAATTTTGTCATTGATAGCAGAATTTCAGCTACAAGTCAATCAGTATAAATACTCCAGCAAAGGAGAAGCAGAGATATTTACTCAAGCCCTAGATCAGTGTCGAAAACAACAATCTACCCGCTTTGATCCTAAACTTGTAGATACATTAGGTTTATTAGTGATGGGTTTACAACAGGGGCTTGATTTACCGATAATGACACCCAAGGTCAGCAGCGGTTTATGGTTACTTGACTCCCGTTGGGATGCCGACAGCAAAAGTAGTGAGCAGATTTCAGTGTACAGCAAATGAATATAGAAACCATTAGATTAGGGCAAAACAAACAACTCCCCGGTGTAAATTTAGAAGATGAGGATCTATCTCACCTAGATTTAAGGAAGATAAATTTAACAGGGGCTAAACTGGTGGGGACTGACTTCACTGGTTCTAAATTAGAGGGTGGTCATTTTGAAGGTGCAAATTTAATGGGGGCTAATCTGCAAGAAACCGACTTGCGGGCTAACTTAATGGGTGCAAACTTGATGCAGGCTAACTTGACAAGTGCGGATTTACGTGGTAGCAACTTACGGGGTAGTAACTTGATGGGAGCAATCCTCAACGATGCCTCTTTAGCGGGTGCTTTTTTAAGTGGTGCTAATTTGCATGGTGTAAATTTGCAGAGTGTTGACTTGCGATGTGCAGATTTACGAGGTGCAAATTTAACGGGAGCTAATCTCAAAGGTGCAGATTTAAGCGGTGCAGATTTGCAAGGTGCTGTACTAATTGAAGCGAATCTTGAAGAAGCAGATTTAAGAGCAGCAAATTTAGCAGGGGCTGATTTGACCGGAGCTAATTTACTCTGTGCTGAATTAGATGCAGTGAAGTTAAATGGGGCAAATTTAGATCGGGTGTGTTTGCGGGGAACAGTTTTGGAAGCTAGTACCGCCGCAAGACGAAATTAAGGCGTTGCTGAATTAGGGAATGAAATTGAAAAATCAATGATTTCAAACTCTTACTCTCTGCGACTGGAGCGCCTCTGCGTGTTCGCGCAGCGTGCCGTAGGCATAACAAAATCATACTCTTAACCAGCAACGCCCATTTTTCTTTGTCGGATTTGGAAAATTGAGGATATCCAGATCGTTGAAACTGTTCCCTGTTCCCTGCCTTCACAGACAAATTATTCAGCAAACCCTATAAGTAGTGAGACAGAATTAATTACGTAATGTCATTACGTAAGCGAAGCTTGGCGTTAGCCATATGGAACGAAGTGAAATGAAGCAATTCCAAGGGTTGTGATTGCTTCCCTTCGCTCGCAATGACTGTAAATATCTTTGTCCAATTACTTATAGTTCCTCTGGGTTCTCGGATCAGGGATTAACTGAAATAATGATATTGTTATGAGTGTTATTTCCGAGATTTAACAGTTCAATGAATATTATCTCCACCTCTATTCCTGATATCCTTCTCCTCGAGCCCCAAGTTTTCCAAGACTCACGGGGCTTTTTCTTAGAATCCTATAATCAGAAAACATTCACAGAGAAACTGGGAATTACAGCCAACTTTGTCCAGGATAATCACTCAAAATCTGAATACAATGTGCTACGAGGCTTACATTACCAAATCATCCAACCTCAAGGTAAATTAGTTCGCGCCATTGTTGGTAAAATCTTTGATGTCGCAGTAGACATGAGAAAAAACTCCCCCACCTTTGGACAATGGGTAGGTTACGAACTCAGCGCCGAAAACAAACGCCAATTGTGGATACCAGCAGGATTTGCTCACGGGTTTCTCGTGCTTTCAGAAACTGCCGAAGTTTTGTATAAAGCTACAGATTATTATACACCAGCAGGCGATCGCGCTATACTTTGGAATGATCCAGATTTAGCTATAGATTGGCCTTTAAAAACACCCCCAATTTTATCAGCTAAAGATAGCAACGCTCGAACTTTCAAAAACGCCGAAGTTTATGAATAAATCAATATTATTAATAGGTAGTAACGGACAAGTTGGAACAGAACTACAACATACCCTTTCATCCAACTACAAAGTTATAACAGTTGCGCGTCCGCAAATAGACTTAACTCAACCTGAAAACTTACGCCAAATTATCAGAGAAACCCAACCCGAAATAATTATCAACGCTGCTGCTTACACCGCAGTAGACAAAGCCGAAAGTGAACCAGAAATCGCTCACATAATTAATACTATAGCCCCCCAAGTTATTGCTGAAGAAAGTCAAAAATTAGGAAATTTTTTAATTCATATTTCCACAGATTACGTATTTGATGGTAACAGTAATTATCCCTATCAAGAAAACAAGATTACCAATCCATTGAGCGTATATGGACAAACAAAATTAGCCGGAGAAATAGCAATTCAAAATATTTGCCCTCAACATATAATTCTCCGTACAGCCTGGGTTTATGGAACTTATGGAAAAAGCAACTTCGTTAAAACCATGTTACGACTAGGTATTGAAAGACCGGAAGTTAGAGTAGTTGCCGATCAAATTGGTAGTCCTACATGGGCGCGAAATATAGCCTTAGCAATTACCCAAATTATCCCCCAATTAACATTAGAAACTGCGGGAATTTATCACTATACAAATAGTGGTGTAGCCAGTTGGTATGACTTCGCCATAGCTATCTTTGAAGAAGCAGAAAAACTCGGTTTCCCCCTCACCATCAAAAATATTATCCCCATTACCACTCCCGAATATCCTACACCAGCAAAACGTCCTGCTTATTCTGTCTTAGCTTGTGAGAAAATATCCAAAGTCTTGGGAACTTATTCTCCTCATTGGCGACAAGGACTCAGATTAATGTTAAAAGAATTACAAGAAAAATCTCTATGAAAGCCCTAATTTTATCCGGTGGAAAAGGTACTCGTTTACGCCCATTAACTTATACAGGAGCAAAACAACTTGTACCCGTTGCCAACAAACCAATTTTATGGTACGGCATTGAAGAAATGGCTACATCAGGGATTACTGATATTGGTATTATTATCAGCCCAGAAACCGGGGAAGAAGTCAAGAGTAAAACCGGAAATGGTGAAAAGTTCGGCGTTAATATTACCTATATTTTACAAGAAAAACCGGCAGGATTAGCACAAGCTGTCCAGGTTGCCCGTCCTTTTTTAAAAGATTCACCCTTTGCCATGTATTTAGGTGATAACCTAATTCAACAAGGTGATTTGAGTTCATTTTTAGATAAATTTACTCAACAACAACCAGATGCTTTAATTCTGTTACGGGAAGTCACAAATCCTAGCGCTTTTGGTGTGGCAAAGGTAGATGAAAAAGGCAGAGTATTACAATTAATTGAAAAGCCGAAAATTCCGCCTTCAAACTTAGCATTGGTAGGGGTTTATTTCTTTTCACCAGTTATCCATGAGGCAATTTCTCTGATTAAACCTTCAGCTAGAGGAGAATTAGAAATTACTGATGCAATTCAATGTTTAATAGATCAAGAAAAAGAAGTTTTAGCCTGTAATCTTGACGGTTGGTGGTTAGATACAGGTAAAAAAGATGATTTATTAGAAGCTAACCGTCTCATTCTTGATACCTATTTAACAAAATCAATTCTGAGTGATATTGACTCTACAACCCAGATTACTGGAAGAGTGGAAATTGGCGTTGGATCTAAAATTACCAACTGTACAATTCGCGGACCTGTGATCATTGGTAATAACTGTTATTTAGAAAACTGTTTTATCGGTCCTTATAGTAGTATTGCCGATAATTCAACACTGATAGAAACAGATTTAGAACACAGCGTAGTATTAGAAGGTGCTAAAATCACTGGAATTCAACAACGAATTATTGACAGCCTAATTGGACAACGCGCCCAATTAAGTATTGCCCCCCGTCGTCCTAAAGCATTACGCTTTTTAATTGGTGATGATTCGCAAATTGAATTGACTTAAAGGCAAGAGGTATCATTCTAGACACTGTACCAATATTCAATAAAAAGGCTGGTTTTAGCAATACTATAAATACCTTGCTACAACTGGCTTTTATTTCAATATGTTCTGTGATGATTATTTCTTTTTATCTTTAGGACTTACGCACAAGTTACTAAAAACGAACCACAGAGAACACAGAGAACACAGAGGAATGAAAGTTTGAGATCGAGTAAGTATCTACCATTCATCAAAGTCAACCTTTTCACAATCTTGTTTTATTGCTTCACTCATTAGCTGTAAGTCTTCTTTGGGTATTGAACCGGCAAACTTTAGTAATTCTTCACCGGGAACACCTTTGATTTTTGATTTTGTTAAATTGCGGGCAAATTCCAGGACTTGATATTGCAAGTCTTGAGGTATTATGTTTAATTGTTGAATAATTTGATCAGAAATAGATGTAGTCATAATTTCCTTGAATTTTGACTTTGAATGAGTGCAAATTAAACTACTGTTATCCGTGCATTATCTCTCAATTTAGGTTTGACTGTAATTTCTACATCAATTCCCAAAGTATTGAGAAATCTAAACATTCTTTCTAGAGAAAAACCTGTAAATCTTCCTCTCATTAAAGCAGAAACTTTTGGTTGATCAATTCCTAATAATTCGGACGCTTCTGCTTGGGTGATATGACGTGCAATAATAGCATTACTGATTTTACGTGCAAGTTCTGCTTTTACTAGCATTTCCTCTGGGTTGGGTAAATCTAAATCAGCAAATACGTTACCGCTACTGGTTTTTATTTCAATCTTTTCTGTATTGTAATTGTGCATCTACTTTAATTACTCAATTACAGGGATTTGCATATCAATTTCTTGAAATTTATTGCAGGATATGTAATCCATGAACTATACCACCTTCAGAATCAAACCTTTGCTGAATGATAGAAAAAAATCTACTATCTCCCTTTTCAAAATTCCTAAAAATGGCGTAAGCAATTATATCAGCAAGTTGAATTAATCTCGAAGCTTTTGAGTCTAAAAATAATGGTACTTCAGAAAAATTTCTGATTACACCCCAACTGTAGCCAATAGTTCTAAAATCAGTTGCTAAAGATTGAATGGTTGTTTCATACGTAGATTTATCAAAAATGATAATACCTCTCTGTGTATTATCATGTTTATGAAGCCTTATCAAATATCTATCAAATCTACTAGCAAGTTGTTCAAATGCAACTTCAACAGGGTCTTTTGGAGATACTAAAGTCTTTTTAATAACACTTGCAAATAATCTGTTACTTGGGTGTGACTGTAAAAAAACCTGCAAAATATCTTCAATAGCTTTCTCTCTATCACTTTTAGAATAGCTTCTCCACTTTCCTCTACCACTTAGCATTGGACTACCGTGTAATTCAACTGATAAAGGATCTGCGGGGTCAAATCTAGCAGCAATTTTATCAAGCTGATCAGAAATCCAATAGCCTTGACGTTCAAATATACAAAATCCAGCCAGTACAAAATATTGCTGGTTTTGGTCATGGGTAGTACCTGACTCATCTGCATACAGCAAGTACATGGCTGTTATGTATCCTTAGACAATAAAAATCAGTCAAGGGTAGACCTTGCTACCGCGATCCGAAAAAGTCAGACCTCTTGACTGCTATCTATATTATAGCATCTCAATCTAGTTTTGGTGTCGTGAGAAGAAGATTAGGGAAATTGCTCAAAAACTTAATTATGTAAGGTTTTGTTACTCAACCCAATCTTGTATATTAGAGGTCTTTTTGCATATTTTTAAGATTTTCTAAGTCTTGTTGATGAATATTATGTTGTCTCTCAGTTAGCCATACATAAAAATCTTGAATTATTTGATAATATTCATTAGCTATAGGTCAAGAAGAAAGGAATTAATTAGTAATTTTCTAGGAGATTTCTTAATTTATCAAAATCCTAAACGTGGTCAACTTATTCGTAAACGTATTTTTGAGGAATTTAACCAATTTATCCAAGATCACCCTAAAGAAACTCAAATTCATTTTATTGCTCATTCTCTAGGTAGTTTGATTCTTTGGGATATTCTTTTTTCAGATGTTATTTCTCATGATGACTCCGTTTTACAGTTTCGAGATAAACTACACAAACTAGATTTAGTCAGCATTACTACGTTAGGTTCTCCTTTGTTATTTCTCAAAGAGATGCTAGATATTGATTTTTCTATTGTTAATTCTATTATAGATAAATCTAGTAGTAAAAATTCTGGTAATAGTTATAAACTCAGATGGGTAAATATTATCCATTCATCTGATTTAATTGCTTATCCTTTAAAAGCTGCTATAGAAAATGAAATAAGTTCTGATTTACTATTTTGTGACCAGTATGTTTGGCAAGATGCAAATGGAACTGAACTAACATTAAGAAACATCGGTCAATCAGATATGGCAATGGTTATTGCTGCTGAAGATGCCCATTCTTCATATTTTTATGATAATTTAGATGGGGCAATAACAGCACGTATTATTAGTTATAATTTACTTGGAGAGACAAACAAACTTTTACAGAGGTGTATTACTCCCAAATAAGAGTAAAAATAATTATAATTAACACTATCTTTAATTAGAATTAAATCTTGCAATAATCAACTTATCTAAACTCAAATACAACTTAATTATGTTGATTTTTATTATTTAACCTAACCTAGAAATTATCAACATCTATATCTACTTGATCAGGATTTTTTTCAATTACTTTACTGATTGGCTGATGGTAAAGCATCTTTAAGAGTAGAGTGTGTAAAATATCTTCTTTTGGTATTGAATTAGCAAAATTTTGTAATTGTTGAAACTTCATATTACCATACTCTTGAGCCAGTGCATGACTTTTTTGTAAATTTAAGGTTACAATCATTTCATCTGGTGTAGATAGAATTTCTACTTCATCATTTTCATCACTTTTATAAAAACATCTTCTAAATATGTAATTATCTTTATCTAAAAAATGCTTTATTTCTGATAAAAAAGATATAACATCTAAATCTTGAAAGTTCCGAAAACTCTGAATTACTTTTTCTTGCGGTAAATTAGGCATGGGTAACTGAATTTCTTGAGAAACTGAATATGAGATAATTAACTTATTAGCAATATTTTCTAACTCATCATACAGGTTTATTTGATATTCGGGATTTAGCTTTTTATATTCTTCTTCAATAAAATCATACAAATCATTGACTGAAGAACCTTGGTATTTACTCCTATCTATACCAAAATCTTCAATTATAATATTCAAATGTTTTGGTCTTACTTTCCTAATATCTATCTTAGTTATTTCCTGCTTCAGTACAGTTTGGTAATATACCTCATATATATCTTCACCTTCATAATTATCATTTAGAATAACATAATATTGAAATGTACTAAACAGGTCTATATAGCAGTAAAGTGATTTTTTATTATTAGTGTATTTCTGTGTAAATAGAATCAGCGTATGGGTAGGATAATAATTTTCTAATTCAGATCTATGTAAATCTAGAAAAATATCAAACATCCCTTGAGAAAAAAATGGAATTATATTGTCTGAATCAATTATTTTTTCATTTCCTTCTGTTATGTCAAGTGTTCTGACCAAATCTGATCTTTTAACTCCGTGATCATATGCAAATCCAGTGGCTATTTTATTTAAACCTTTACGGAATATTTCGGAGTTGCATAAATACAGGATGGATTGGCGGTTTAAACCATCGAAAATCCGTTCTAAATTGGATGAAATCATCCCATGATTCAGCAACGCCAATATTTCATTAAAATTATCATTACCTTCAGGAAAAGGCAAATAAAAAAAATCATTATCTGAGGATATATCTGTTATGCATTGTATTTTATATGAATTAATATCTTTTCCTTGATTTTTTAGGTCACTAATAACTTTATCTTTATAAGATTTTACACTAGATAAATTACCATAAATTTTTATGATTTTATTTTCCTCATCAAATTTTGGAAAAGGCTTGATTGGACTAGCTTTAAAATCTTTTATATGAACTTTAATTATTTTTTGCTTTTCTTTATCAAAACAATAACCTTCTAATGTAGGACTGTTATTTCTTCTCTCTTTATGAATATTCTTTTTTCGCAATTGTTCTGTAATTATTAGTGCAAATAAATCTCCAAAATTTTTATCAACACTTTCATTTAACTTACTACCACAAGTCTCACAAAGTATATTATTAGATTTTAATTTACCTGCTAAAGAATTTTGGATAATATGTTCATCATGTTTTAAAGCAGGGTTTTCTGTAAATTTCTCTTCATTTTCAAGATAATATTTTTTGTCAAACATTTCTCTGCCACACAGATAGCATAAATTCATATTCTTTTCCTCACATGAAATTAACTTTACTTAATGTCTTGCACTTGAAGCAACTCCTAACAATACTAAAAGATTAGTAATGATTATTTTAATTGCATTGTCATAGCTCTCCTGCTTGCCTTAAAACTTGTTCATACAGATTCTGATTTACCCAATATTGAGCCACATCAATCATCCCATCAAGTAACGGTTTGATTTCAGAAATAATATGTTTCTCCTTAGCTAATAAAAGAATACCAAGAGTACCAATTAATCGTAATCCTATACTTTGAGCTACTTTACGAGCGTCCCGTTCATCTAACAAAATTTTATGTACACCAGTTTCAAGAGCTAAAGCAATAGCTTCTCGTTCTCCATCATCTAGTTCTGGGGAAATAATAGGGTCTATATTTGAGACAGTGCGAACTTGTAGCCATCCAGAAACAACAGCTTGTAAAATAAATTGTGACCACAGAAATCCTGAAACTGTTGTTTCATCATAAACAGCTTGGGGAATTATAACTTGTCCAAACACCTCCTTCAAAATATCTAGACGATTGATAGCAGCAAAGTTAATTAGAGGTGTAGCGTTACAAATAACAGTCACAATTATTAAAAACCTTCTTGAATACTCTTTACATCTTCCAATAAATCAACTTCATTATAATGTCGTTCAATTTTCCTTTCTCCTAAAAGCTGCTGAAATTCCCAAACAGATAAATTAGCCAAACGTCGTGCTTGACCAAAAGTAAAAATATTCTGTGCGTATAACTGTAAAGCTAATTCCTGACGAATACCCGACTCACCCTGACTTAAAGAATCAGGTGATAATTGTAAATTAATCGAACTCGCAAATTTACTCATATATAACAATATTTGTTATTCATTACTTCATTATATTCAAAAACCTGTTTACATATCTCGTCTTAATAAAACTAAATCAACATATCTTCCTCTACTTGACTATTTTTATCATTGTAATTACAATGTAAACACCACCCTACCCCCAATCACACAAAATGGGTACAGCTATCAAAACCCGAATAGTCAAAATCGGTAACTCTCAAGGGTTACGCATCCCCAAAACCCTATTAGAACAAAGTGGAATTAACTCAGAAGTAGAAATAGAAGTTCAAGGAAATCATCTCATTATTCGCCCAGTTGAACAAGTCAGAAAAGGTTGGGAAAAAGCATTTATAGAAATGGCAGAAAAAGGCGATGATATCTTATTAGATGATATCAACACAACAGAATGGGATAAAGATGAATGGCAATGGTAGTCAACAGATTTGATGTCTTCCTAGTTAATCTTGATCCTACCATTAGCAGTGAAATTAAAAAAACACGCCCTTGCTTAATAATCTCACCCAACGAAATCAACCATCATATTTCTACCGTAATAGTTGCACCAATGACAACAAAAGGGCAACCATACCCCACAAGAGTGACCTGTCAATTTCAAGGAAAAGAAGGGCAAATTGTACTTGACCAAATTCGCACAGTAGATAAAACTCGACTAATCAAACTTCTAGGTCAAATTACCACAGAAGAACAAAAAGCCGTTTTGGATATCTTAGCGGAAATTTTCGCTGAATAAAATCAAGACGCAGAAAACGCCTTTTGCGCCTTTTGCGTCTCTGCGTGAAAAAACCCCTTTACACCATCTCAGAAGTCTGCACCGTAGCTTGTTTTCAAAACCCAAAAATTAAAAATCCAAAATTATTTTTTTTGAATTTTTAATTGTTTAAGTTCCTACCACACCAGAGTAAATTAAACCCCGCTGTATATCCAAAGTCAAAATTGCACCATCCTTAATTACTTGTGTCGCATCATTTACGCCTACAATTACTGGTACACCGAGACGTAAACCAATAACTGCGGCGTGACTGGTGAGACTTTCCTCTTCAGTAATAATCCCCCCGGCTTTGCGAATTGCTTCCACAAAATCAACACCAGTGCGGGATGCTACCAAAATATCTCCAGGGTTAAAGTTACTGGCATCCATGGCATTATGAACTACCCTAGCGCGACCACTCACAGAACCTTGTCCCAGTCCAATGCCTTGACCTAGTACAGCAGTGACTATTTCTACCTTAATCAAGTCCGTTGACCCAGAAACCCCCTGAAGCGTACCAGCGGTCATGACCACTAAATCACCTTCAGTGAGGAGGTTTTTTTCCTGGGCGACATTAATAGCGGCTTGGAATGTCTGACCTGTAGAAGGTAGTTCTAACACCAACAGCGGTCTAACTCCCCAGACCATCTGTAACTGTCGGGCTACATTAACATGAGGTGTAATGGCTAAAATTGGCGTTTTCGGGCGAAACTTAGAAACGTTGCGGGCTGTAGCCCCGGTTTGTGTCAAAGTCATAATTGCCGCTGCGCCCAAATTCTCAGCAATTTGACCAACAGCTTGGCTAATCGCATTGGGAATAGAACGCCTTTTATCTCGTGATAGACGGGAATTGGTGTTCAGGGTTTCCTCTTGTTCAATCCGTTCGGCTATTCTGGCCATAGTGGCTACAGCTTCTATGGGAAAACTACCAACGGCGGTTTCATTGGACAGCATGACCGCATCTGTGCCGTCTAAAATGGCGTTGGCAACATCGGATACTTCTGCACGGGTAGGACGGGGGTTGCTGACCATGCTATCTAGCATTTGGGTAGCGGTAATAATGGGAATTCCCAGGCGGTTTGCTGTGGCAATGAGCCGTTTTTGTAGCACGGGTACGTCTTCCGCCGGTAGTTCCACCCCTAAGTCACCTCTGGCAACCATCACCCCATCACATAAAGACAAAACTGCTTCCATTTGTTCAATGGCCTCGTGTTTTTCGATTTTGGCAACTACAGGGACATTCTTGCCGGTGCTGGAAATTAGTTCTTTAATTTCGATAATGTCCTGGGGGTTGCGGACAAAGGAAAGGGCTACCCAATCAACTCCCTGGTCTAAACCAAACATCAGATCCTCGCGGTCTTTGTCGGTCATGGCTTTGATGGATAAGTAAACTCCCGGAAAGTTAACACCTTTGTTGTTGGAAAGTTTACCTGGAACTGTTACCCGACAATGTAAATCGCCTTTTTCGCGGTTAATTTCCTCCACTACCATTTCGACTTTGCCATCATCGAGGAGGATACTTGAACCGACGGGGACTTCTTCGGCTAAGTAATCGTAGGTAACACAGCTTATTTCCTGTGTTCCTTCTATGAGGCGATTTGTCAATGTGAAGCGATCGCCTTTTGCTAAAATTATCGAACCAGTTTCAAACCGCCCCAAGCGAATTTTCGGACCCTGTAAATCTTGCAGAATTGCTACCGGTCTATTCAGTTCAAAAGCGGTTTGCCGAATTAATCGAATACTGCGCTGATGGTCAGCATGAGTTCCGTGGGAAAAGTTGAGCCGTAGTGTTGTTGCACCCGCTTCAATAATCCCTTTCAGCATTTCTGGACTGCTGGTAGCAGGTCCGATAGTAGCAACAATTTTAGTTCGGCGCTGAGAATCTCTTAATTGCGTCATGGGCTGGGTTCAAAATTTTGGGGATCTACCTGGGAATTTATCGTCATCTTTTCTCATACCATTTAAGATCTGAGATTTTGGATCATGAAAACCTGACTGTATCAGCAAATCATTTTTCCATTGATCGCCATCTTTTTGCAAATGGTTATGAATTAAACAGACTCTCTCTTTTGGGTCACTACTATATCAATGTTATAAGCAGTTAGAGAGCTAATCATGGTATAGTTTTGATATCGTACACTAATCTGATCGGCCACTTTCTCCTCAGAAAGTTTTTTGTCTCAAAGCACTGCTTTAGCCAAGAATCATAGCCTTATTTACACATTCTTAACCACAACTCTGGATAAATCTTGCTTTACATAACTTTACTCTTCACTAAGATTAATAGTATGATCCGTAAAGATTGATTATGAAAGGAGTTAAGAATGATCACGTCGGAGGCACAAAAGCCACTGACAATTCCCCCCAAAGAACTTTTATCACCTCCTGGTGATTTTAATCCCACGCTATTAATGTTTTTAGTTGTGGTGATGATGTTAGTTTTGTCTAACTTTGGGTATTGGCTTTGGGAATGGCCGCATTGGTTGTGTTTTAGTGTCAATACTCTAGCGCTACATTGTTCAGGAACGGTGATTCATGATGCTTGTCACCAATCTGCCCATCGCAATCGAATTGTTAACGCTATGTTAGGCCATTGTAGTGCCTTGATTCTAGCCTTTGCTTTTCCAGTATTTACACGAGTACATTTACAGCATCATGGTAATGTTAATCATCCCCAAGATGATCCAGATCATTATGTTTCTACAGGTGGTCCCCTGTTCTTAATTGCGGTGAGATTTTTGTACCATGAAGTATTTTTCTTTCAAAGACGGTTATGGCGTAATTATGAACTACTAGAATGGTTTATTAGTCGCCTAATTATCATTACTATTGTTTATATTTCTGTCCAATATCATTTTTTGGGCTATATTCTTAACTTTTGGTTTATTCCCGCTTTCTTGGTAGGAATAACTTTGGGGTTATTTTTTGATTATTTACCTCACCGTCCTTTTGTTGAGAGAAATCGCTGGAAAAACGCCCGCGTCTATCCTGGCAAGGTTCTCAATATCCTAATTTTGGGGCAGAATTACCACTTAATTCATCATCTTTGGCCTTCGATTCCTTGGTATAATTACCAGCCAGCTTATTATTTGATGAAGCCATTATTAGACGAAAAAGGCAGTCCGCAAACTTCCGGGTTATTGCAGAAGCAGGACTTTTTGGAATTTGTCTATGATATCTTCATAGGTATTCATCTTCATCACTGAATTTAGTAATATTGAGGGCGGGGAGACCCCGCCCCTACAGGTTTTATGATTTGGACGGAAATTGATACCCGTATTAGCCAAGTTACTGGCGAAAAATTTGTTAGTCAGCAGCATTTATCCATTAGTGGTGGGTGTATTAATCAGGGTTTTGCTATTAGCGATCGCCAATTGACTTACTTTGTTAAACTAAATCAAGCTTCTCAAGTCTCAATGTTTGCAGCAGAGATGCTTGGTTTACAGCAAATGTCCACCACAGGAACTATCCGCGTTCCTGGTCCAATCTGTTGGGGAACTACAGGCAATTCTAGCTATATTGTCTTGGAATGGCTAGAGATGACCACTGGTAACCATAAGTCTTGGCAAGAAATGGGACGCAAATTGGCAGCAATGCACAAAACTACCAGTAATCAAGGTTTTGGCTGGGATATTAATAATACTATTGGTTCTACACCGCAAATTAACAATTTTTCTAACTCTTGGATTGAATTTTATATTCAGCACCGTTTAGGTTATCAATTTAAGTTAGCAAAAAAACGCGGCGGTAGTTTTCCATTAGCAGAAAAACTATTAGCAGCTATTCCCGAATTATTAGCAAATTATCAACTTCAACCGGCTTTAGTACATGGGGATTTATGGGGAGGAAATGCAGGTTTTACGGTTGAGGGTGAACCAGTAATATTTGATCCTGCAACTTATTTTGGTGATAGAGAAGTTGATGTCGCTATGACAGAATTATTTGGAGGTTTTCCGCCAACTTTTTATCAAGGTTATGAGGAGATATATCCTTTACATACAGGATATGAAACCAGAAAAACATTATATAATCTGTATCATGTTTTAAATCATTTTAATTTGTTTGGTGGTAGTTATAGTTCCCAAGCTAATCGGATGATTGAGAAAATTTTAAAGGTCTGAACTATTATTAATTTGATGGGGATGATTTTGAGTGATTGGCAATTTTCGTATTACTTTGTGTCGCTCCGAGAAAAACTTTTGTAGTCCATTTTCTCCACTTTCTGAAATTGCTAAATTAGCTGTTAGGAAGTAGAAGAGCGATCGCCACCAAAGCCGTTGCTAAATTAACCAGGGCTGGACGACTGAGGTTAAGAAAACTCTTCATCCTCCTTTATCCTCAAAGAATTCTGCTCCTGTTCCTTCAACAGTAGCAACTACCAATGCCCTGTCAAGAAATTCATTACGCCGTTCGCAAGATGTTTCCGCAATCAGTAAACACCCATGACAAGCAGCACCATGTAAAAAACGCTCCTCTTGCTCATTATCTGGTTTATGCTGGGCGCAAACCGGATCATTGGAGCATAATCATATCAAACCTGACTAATTCTTGACTAATTGCCCTAATTGGTGCGAGTTTATGCAATCTTTCAACCCAAGTTTCAATATTTTCAACTCGACTTTGTAAGCTCGGTGCTAACCATCCTTCTGGATGGGTTCTATTCAAGAACCTTGGTTGTCTGTAACGAGTTTTTCTGGCACGTCTAGAACGTCTTAATTGACTTCTAGAAGTTAAAGCATCTCTAATTGCAAAGCCAGAAATGTTTTAATTCAGCGGCAAATACAACTTCGCCAGTTGAATCATTAATTAATGCCATTCCCGTGAATTTTGCCCCAGGATCAATCTTTAGTCTTAGGGACGATACTGGGGAGTCAGGACAGGATTTTTTGAGAATAATTGTGAACGGAAACTGTCTAAATATTGCTGCTTTTTTGTTTCTTAATAGTTGTCTGGCTTGTGCAGAATGAATTGGATTTAATGGGATGAAGTTGGTATCTAAAACAAATACTTTGGACATAAAGACATAAAGTCCCTCCTTGCGGGTAATGTTAGCTAGATGCCTCCGGCACGCTGGCGCGAACGACAATGTTAGAGGCCGGTAACTATCTTAAAAGCACTGGTTTAACCCTTAAGCCTGTTTAACTTTGAAGTTCTAGAGCAGGGAACTAGCTACGCATCCCCTGGTAGGTCTTTAACTCTTACCTCTAACGTAGTTCGGTTAAGAACTGAGT
>NZ_LJOU01000089.1:0-24841 GCF_001672085.1 Anabaena sp. AL93
AACGACAGAGAAAGACAAGGTATTATAGAGTTGCTGGAGACTGTCTTGGTGTCCAAATTTTCACAATTAAGCCGTCAGGAGATAGAAGCGATGTTTTTAGTCAGTGATATCAAGCAAACTAGGGTATATCAAGAAGCAAAGCAAGAAGGTAAACAAGATGAAGCAACAAACTTACTATTCCGTCAGTTATCCAAGCGATTTGGGAAATTGAGCGGTAATTACATCGAAACTATCAGCAATCTTACAATAGAACAACTAGAAGACCTGGGAGAAGCATTATTAGACTTTGTGGACATTACCGACCTAGAACAATGGCTCAAAGCCCATATAAACCTGATCTAAGCTACTTTTTTTAAATTTTAATTCTACCCTGCGGTACTGGCTTATAATTGCCAAGGGGCTAATGCTCCTGTACTTGTAAGTTCAAGGGGGATAGATGACAATTAAACGGTTGCTGTTAATTGGGCTAACTTTGTTAGCGATAATGTTGTCAGGGTTATCTTTATTAAGTAGCTGGCAAAAACCTCAGTTCCAGAGTCGTCTAGAATTGTACCAGACAAATATTGTCTTACAAGCTCAGGCATGGCAACCAGAAGACAGTAGCGACGAAAGTATTCAAACACTTCAAGAATCTATTCTCGGTGCTAATCCTAAGATGAGCGCGACAAAGCAATATCAAGAAGCGAGTGAATCTGTCAAAACTAGTTTAGAGGCGACTAATAAAAAATTAGTAAAACTGCAATCTTCGCCAGCAATTCCAGTTTCCGCAGAAGAAAAAAGTTTACAAAAATCTATCCAACAACAAGAAAAATTATTAGCAGAAGTAGATTTGCGGCTGGGAATTTTACAAGCACAGCAACAGCAAACAGACAATGCTATTAAAACTTGGAATCAATTACAGCAATCATCAAATATCAATTCTAAATATCAAGAAACTGCCCAAGTATTAAGCGGAATGTGGAGTCAACCTCCCCGGTTATTTCCTAAAGCTGAACAGCTAATTCAACAAAATTTAGATAGTTGGTTTCGTTCTACGGCATTAGAAAAATTATATCAACTTCAACAACGTCAGGAAGCTTTATCCTCTCTGAAAATTGCCCAACAAGCAGCGGCAACCCAAGCATTGTTAAAATTGGCGGTAATTGCGACTATACCCACCTTAACAGCTTTTTTAGGGCTAATTCTGCTGCTTTTCTTATTGGTTCAACGATTGCTTAAAGGTCAAGCATCCATACTAGCTACAAATGGTGATTTAGTTTGGTCAACTCCTTGGAATTGGGAAATAATTATTCAGGTTTTTGTCCTCGGATTTTTCTTAATGGGACAATTATTTATCCCCGAATTATTATCTATTTTACCTATTCCTCGTGGTACAGGAAATGCCAGAATTGAAGCTTCTGTGGTTTTAGTTAGTTATATGTTAGTGGCTTTTGGTTCTTTGTCAGTTCTATATTTTTCCATTAGGCGTTTTTTCCCTCTTCCTAACAACTGGTTTCGCTTCAATTTCTTTGGTAATTGGGTTTTGTGGGGATTCGGTGGCTATTGCACGGCTTTACCGATTGTGGTAGTAGTATCACTGATTAATCAAAAATTGTGGCAAGGACAAGGTGGCAGTAATCCACTTTTACAAATGGCACTAGAAAGCCGGGATAATACTGCATTAGGCATATTTTTCTTTACCGCAGCTATAGCTGCACCATTTTTTGAGGAGTTTCTATTTCGAGGTTTTTTATTACCATCTCTGACTCGTTATACTTCGGTTTGGGGGGCAATTTTGATCAGTAGTTTGTTATTTGCCGCTGCTCACCTCAGTTTATCAGAAATACTCCCGCTGACAGCATTAGGAATAGTCTTAGGAATAGTTTACACGCGATCGCGCAATCTACTTTCTTCTATGCTTCTCCACAGTCTTTGGAATAGTGGCACGTTAATTAGTTTGTTTCTTTTAGGTGGTAATAATTAGGGTTTGCTGAAAAAGTTGTCTGTGAGGGCTAATAGTCTGTCAACCCGAAAATGACGGGTGAAGGCAAGCAGGGGGAGAAGAGAGGTAGGGGAGGTAGGGGAGAACAGAAGTTTTTTCCGATCATTACCCGTCAAAATAAATTTGACGAACTACTAGAAGTATGGCTAACGCCACGCTGCGCTATCAGCAGGTAGGGGCGCAGGGACTGCGCCCATTCGGGAGTATGGCTAACGCTTATTGATCAAGTAAAACCCCTACTTGATGACATGATTTATAGCGGTTATCGCGCTTGATGCAATATAATCGAGGGCGCAGACCCTGCGCCCCTACAGAGTTTGCGATTGGCTGACTGTATCTCACTCAAGTGCATACCGCTATATATATAGCTCAATATTGGGTAAATACGAAACTAAGTAGGTTGGTGTTGAAAATTGTCGTTATGGCAAGGCAAAAGGCACTCATGCAAGAGGCAAGAGTGAAGAGGGTTTGGGCGATTTTACATTTCTTTACACAGTTTGGTTTTATTGTGTTCACCTACTTATATGAACAAGTTTTACAGCGATTTCCAATCATATAAGGTACATCTTAGCCCCCTCATCGCTTGCGGGGAGGGGGTTGGGGGTGGGGTTCTTGTTCCGGGTTTGATGACAATTTGCTGTAAAACAAGCAGAAGAATAAATCAAAAATAATCGGTGTAAATCCTTAAATCCTGGACATCCTGATTCTGACAATAAACAATAAAAAAATCCCCTGAAAAGATGTAAAAACAATCCTTTCAGGGGAAAATTATCAACAACCTACGCCGGGTAAATTCTTAACCGCCGATTAGGTTCATCACCAAAACTATCGGATTTGAGGCGATAATGTTCTACCAACTCATGCTGCATTTTTCGCACTTGGGAAGAACGGGGTAGTAACTCCACAGGCTGACCTTTAGGGATGACAATTTGCTCTACAGCAAGTCTAGCTTCCTCCAAAGCGTCCATTTCATCATCACTACCGTTGTGTAATAACAGTTGTAATTCTCGGTCATCGCCAATATCCGGATCATCAATATTCAGTAAGCGGCGGAGACTGCGAGTAATTTGGGGAATTGTACTGGACTTGATCACATGAATGGGTACATGACGAGCCTTAGCCATTTGTCTTAACTTAGCGTGATTTTTGACGTGCGATCGCAATGCCAAAATAGCATCTGCACTATCTAAGTCTTTGGTCAATATCACTGGCAAAGTTAGCACATTAATCACCTGTTCCAATTGGTGACGACTCACCCCATAGGGGTAAATATGCAATGGTAAATCTTCCCCATTAGGACCTGCTTGTTTACGGCTGGCAAAATCAAAACTTTCCGAGTAATTGAAAGATTCATCCAACAACCGGTCAAATTCACTGCGTCCCGTTGGTCTTTCTCTATCCAGAGATAAAGGTGGTAAAGCCACCATTTGTCCAGAAGAACGCCAACCATTAGGTTTAGCAGAGAGGAAAGATTCTTCCACATTAGTAACGTGACCATTACCATTGCCACCATTGACTACAGCCAACTGTCTAACAATACCAACCTTGCCATGATCATCAACAGTTCTAGTTTGTGGAGTAGGTTGACGACCACGTAACAACGTATCAACCGTATCAGCCACAGACTCATGAACTACCCAGCGTTGCCGTTCCAACATTTCCACAGCAATCTCAAAAGTAGGCGGAGCTTTGCGTTCCAAAACCGTCTTTTGCGAACCACGCCGTCTAGCCTCATCATCTCCCAGCGTCACAGCCTGAATTCCCCCAACCAAGTCCGACAGAGTAGGATTTTTAATCAGGTTTTCAATCTGATTACCGTGGGCAGTTCCCACCAATTGCACCCCGCGTTCGGCAATTGTCCGGGCTGCTAAAGCTTCCAGTTCTGTACCAATTTCATCAATGACAATGACTTCTGGCATATGGTTTTCCACAGCCTCAATCATGACTTGATGTTGTAACTCTGGCTTAGAAACTTGCATCCGTCTTGCACGACCAATGGCTGGGTGAGCAACATCACCATCCCCAGCAATTTCGTTAGATGTGTCAATAATCACCACTCGTTTATGCAAATCATCCGCCAACACGCGGGCGATTTCTCTTAAAGCTGTAGTTTTACCAACACCAGGACGACCCAGCATGAGAATTGATTGACCAGTTTCCACCAAATCGCGGATCATGGCAATTGTTCCGAATACTGCCCTGCCGACACGACAAGTTAAGCCAATAATCTTACCACTACGGTTGCGGATAGCACTGATCCGATGCAAAGTTTTCTCAATTCCAGCCCGATTATCCCCCCCAAAATTTCCAACTCGTTGAATGCAATCATCTATCTGTGCTTGAGTGACCGGTGTTTCGCTCAGATACTCCGCTGCATGGGGAAACCGAGCTTCAGGGCGACGGCCTAAATCCAAGACTACCTCAACTAAAATATCCCCTTTCGGATGATTCTCTAATTTTTCTTGGAGGTCTTGAGGCAAAATATCTAACAACTTTTGGAGATCTTCTGTAATCGTCATGCTTTCTATTGGTGACTTGACGTTTTTAGAGACATGGTTGGAGCGTTACTGCCCAGACTTAATCTGGGAAACGAGAGTATGGGCAAGCCTTACAGCCTCCCACAGTAATTCCGGTTCTTCTTCTAAGGGAATATTGCCTTGACTATCAGTGTTAATCACCTCCTTGTTTTCCAACTGGTCAAGAATGGGTGACAGCAATACACGAGCGTAACTACCATAGCCAACCCCGGCTATTTTGGATTTTGGATTTTGGATTTTGGATTTTAGATTGTGTTCTTCTAATCCAAAATCTAAAATCGGCAATCTAAAATCATTAAGCAGTCCCATTCCCCGCAATTTGGGAACGGTGTAGCTATTAGTGCCGCCTGCTAACTGCACATATCCCGGTAGGTTTGCTGTCAAAACTTTTTGTCCTAATTTTATTGTGGCTATGGTAGTACCATCACCAATATCACCACTCATAGAACGTCCATCAGTCTGCCAAATCAGAAACTGGGGACGGGGGACAATCAAATTGTAAATAGCTTGTAGGTAATCAATTAACCCTTCTCCATCGTTACAACTGATGGCTACCAATTTTAATTTATCTGCCCAAGGTGTCATTGCGTCCCATAACCGTTGGAATTCTGCCAACCGCCCCACTTGAGTATGAATTTCTACGGCTTCTATTCCCGTTGACATAATCAATGGTGCTATCGCTCCTGGCGTTGACACATAAGATTTTGTATAAATTATCCCATAAGGACAGATAGGAAGGCAACGGCCACAGCCATAACATTTTTCAGAAATTACTCCAGAAAAATCATCTTTGGTATTGTTAAATAAAATTGCTTGGGCTGGACAAATTTTTTCACATGGTCTGGAACAATCGCTAGGACAGTCCTGATCATTAAACTCAGCTTTCCGAAAATGGGGATCTTCACCATCATTGAGACTAACCATTAACAAAGGTAAATTACCTGTAAAAGCAAAGCCTCGCTTCTGGGCATCATCTACCAAGCTTTGGGCTACTAGTAAAGCTTCCTGGGTAGCGGCAATAACTGCCGGGTCGGCAGCCACATCTACACAGTCAGCACCTGCCAAAGTGTAGGCTAACGTGAGATTTCTGACCGCAGGAAGATGTTGATAACTGGCTCCGCAAATTAATTTGAACCAATTACCTTGTTTTAGGGATTGTAAAGGGGCTAATAAATCAGTCACATTTCCATTATGCGTTTATTTCACTGGAAATTGCAGACTGTCATCAGGAAAATTTAGATTTTTTTGTTACTAATTTTTTATTGGCATATTTCGATACTACTGCCCAGAGTGATCATTTTCCCTGCTTCCGTAACGGGAACTCTGGTATTTACACTTAATCTATAAAAATGATTAAATTGCGCTGTATTTACACAAGTAGGCATAGTTGCTTGGCGTTTTTGCCCAAAGATTTTTTGAAAGTTTGGATAAGCTTCCCCTGTATAAGAATCCCGCATGGGGACTACACAACGTTGACAAGGGTTAATTCCTAAAAAGCGGACATCTCCCACCTGAAAAGCTACTGTTTCGCCACTAGCAGTAAATAACCTATCTTCCCAAAATCCTGGGACACCATGAATTTCAATATTGGCACGCATTCGCCGCCGCATTTCATCAACATTAATACCAGAAAACCAGGATGCAACCTCTGTTAAAGTAGCTGTACTAATTACTGTTGCCCCTGGTGAATCTGTATCATCAGGAAACCCCATTGCAGTATTTTGTTGTAATTGCACAGGAAAACCCAAAAAATCGCTAACAACTGCGGCTAATGCTGGACGTTCTTCATCTAAGTTAAAAACCTGTTCTGAATGTTCACCAGGAAACTTAATCTTTAACAACCTTTGTTCTAGGGAAAACTGCGATCGCAACAAATGGATTTGCGGATAACGCTTCCCATTGACAAACCTATTTTGTCCATCAACAAAAGCAAACTCTCGGTCATACTGAAGTGCGCCACTGGAGAGAATAGTTGCTTGTTCTACTTCTATACCATCCAGTGACTTGATTGGATATAGCAAGATCTTTGCTAAATATGGGGTTTGCACTTGAGTTATACTAAAAAATTTACACTTCCTTTTTCATTCTGAAGTCCTGACAAAGGGCGCAGGCCCTGCGCCCCTACCTTCTGAATTCTTCTCTATGACATTGCTTTATGGTTGTGGAGATGAATAGGCAGGAGATTTATCAATTGCACCCATTCTATCGAGAGGCCAAAAACGAACTACAGCCCGACCAATAATATTACTACGGGGAACAACACCCCAACAACGACCATCATAACTGTTAGGACGATTATCACCGAGCATGAGGTAGTAATTTTGTGGGATAATTTCTGGTTGAGCCAAGAAAGGAGGCTTAAGTCCACTGCTGTTACAAGCTTCAACGAACGTTTGTGCAGTAGAGGATAGATAAACATCTTCCCGTAAAGGCTTGCTGTTGATATATACTTTGCCTTCTCTCAGTTCTACTTTTTCACCAGGTAAACCAATTACTCTTTTAATAAATGCTTCCCGTTCAGGATTATTCTGTATTTCTTGGGGCGGTAAAAATACTACTATATCTCCCCGTTCCGGTTCAGCAAATCTATACTTTACTTTATCAACAATAATTTTGTCTGCCTGCCATTGGTCCTTTACACCATGCAGGGTTGGTTCCATTGAACCAGTAGGAATCCAACGAGCTTCGGCGACAAAGGTACGAATTCCTAGAGCCAGAAAGATACTCAATATCATCGTTTTAACTAGCTCTACTATCCAGGAGTTATCGGGTTCTTGGCTAGAGTTTTTATCAGACGCTTGATTTTGCATGAAATTGTTGAAGTATGTTATGAGACTAGTATTGAACTCAGAGGGAGAGACTTGATATTATTAATCTTAACGAGATGGAGCAGATGGTAGGTAAATAAAGTAAAAAATCTAGTGTTTTTCTTTTATCAGCTACAAACATTCAGGTTTTTAGCTTTCTTAACTATAAACATTTTTTAACACAAAACCAAAATCGCTGATTCTTCGTGCCAATTAAGTTTACCTTAAAGAAAAAGTTATCTATCATCCATAAATAGTTCCTTTATCCTGAAAAATCTTAAATCCATGTCAAATCCACAAAGTTTACTGATTCGCCACGCTGAAATTATTTTACCCAATGGTGAGTCAATGATTGGCGATGTGTTGATAGAAGGAAGGCACGTAACCCAAGTAGGACAAGAAATTACTAATGCCACACCCACTTGTGAGATTGACGCACAAGGATTAACTTTGTTGCCTGGTGTGATTGACCCCCAGGTGCATTTCCGTGAACCGGGTCTAGAATATAAGGAAGACTTATTTACTGCCAGTTGTGCTTGCGCGAAGGGGGGAGTTACTTCCTTTCTAGAAATGCCGAATACAAGACCTTTAACCATTACTCAATCAGCTTTAGATGATAAGTTACAACGGGCAGCCCAGAAGTGCTTAGTTAATTATGGCTTTTTTATTGGGGCTACGGCGGATAATTTACCAGATTTACTTTCTGCCCAGCCAACACCGGGAATTAAGATTTTTATGGGGTCAATGCACGGAGATTTGTTGGTGAGTCAGGAAGACTCTCTAGAGGCGATTTTTGCCAAAGGAAGCCGTTTAATTGCTGTTCATGCGGAAGACCAAGAGAGAATTAAGCAACGAAAACAGGAGTTTGCGGGGATTACAGATTTGGCTGTTCATTCCCAAATTCAAGATAATCAAGCGGCATTATTAGCTACCCAATTGGCATTAAAACTTTCTAAGAAATACCAACGCCGGTTACATATTCTGCATATGTCAACCGCAGAGGAAGCGGAGTTACTGCGTGAGGATAAACCAAGTTGGGTGACGGCAGAGGTAACACCACAACATTTACTTTTGAATACTAATGCTTATAACACTATTGGTAGTTTAGCGCAAATGAATCCACCTTTGCGATCGCCCCATGATAATGAAGTTCTCTGGCAAGCTTTACGGGATGGTATCATTGACTTTATTGCTACTGACCACGCCCCGCACACCCTAGAGGAAAAAGCCCAAACTTACCCAAACACCCCTTCAGGAATGCCCGGTGTAGAAACTTCTTTACCTTTAATGTTAACCGCTGCTATGGATGGAAAATGTACTGTTGCCCAAGTTGTGCAATGGATGTCTAAAGCGGTCGCTGTAGCTTATGGTATTGCCAATAAAGGTGAAATTACCCCCGGTTATGATGCTGATTTAGTTTTGGTAGATTTAAAAAATTACCATGAAGTTAAACGGGAAGAAGTTGTCAGCAAGTGTGGTTGGAGTTCCTTTGAAGGTTGGAATTTAACAGGTTGGCCTGTAACAACAATTGTCGGCGGTGAAATTGTTTATGATCATGGTCAGCTAAATACGCAAATTCGCGGACAAGCTTTAACTTTTAGCGGGTGACAAGATAGCTAAAAATCTTTGTAGATTGCGCTTAATTATTCGATTCCATCGGTAGGGGTAAAGCAAGAGCTTCAATGGTGTTAACTTAACGAGAAAACCCATAATCTCCAAAAACCTAACCCCCCTGCCCCCTTCCCTACCAGGGAATGGGGTTTTCAAAGCCTCTCCCCGCGTCGGGGAGAGGTTTGGAGAGGGGTCAATTTATACATTCAAGACTTTTCAAACATCCTCTAAACACTCGGAAAATTTATGAGTCCGTTTTAACGGACTTGAGCTATGAGACAGGGAATTTATTCCCTGGCGGTTGTGGAAGGCAACAGATCAGCTATTTTTAAATTAAGTTGACACCATTGAAACCCCTACACCTACAGATTTTTTGTAATCTTACAAAAGTCTATTTCCTAACCTTGTTTAGTATAATTCTGTTCCATTATTGTGGTTATTATGATAATATTGCGTATATGCTGCGTAAATTCTCTGTTTTAAATTAAGATTAAAGCATCAAATTCTGGCAAATATCTAAGATGATTATGCGAAATCGGATATTTAGTATTTTACTGCTCACCTTATCTCTGACTGCCATATACCAGCTTGTATTTGCTCAAGATAGTGTCCAACAGTTATTTAAACAGGGTGAAACAGCAGAAACTGTGGGTAACAACTCCCAAGCAGAGACAATTTGGCGTAAGGTTTTGCAAGTTGAACCCAATAATGGCAAAGCTTATAACAATTTGGGTAATGCTTTACGACGACAGGGAAAATTACCAGAGGCTTTAGCAGCACACCAAAAAGCCCTACAACTCAATCCTAATGATGCAGAAGCCTATGTTGGTATAGGTAATGTATTAAATGACCAAGGTAAACTAGAGGAGGCTTTAGCGTACCATAAAAAGGCTTTACAGCTTAATTCTAAATTAGCTATTGCTTACAATGGTCTTGGCAATGCCCTGAGTGACCAGAAGAAATTAGATGCGGCTGTTGTTGCTTACCGGAAAGCTAATGAACTTGACCCTAAATATGCTATTGCTTACAATGGTCTTGGCAATGCCCTGAGTGACCAGAAGAAATTAGATGGGGCTGTTGTTGCTTACCGAAAAGCTATTGAACTTGACCCTAAATATGCTAAAGCTTACAGCAATCTTGGCAATGCCCTGAGAGGCCAGAAGAAATTAGATGGGGCTGTTGCTGTTTACCAAAAAGCCATTGAAATTGACCCTAAATTTGCTGCTGCTTACTACAATCTTGGACTTGCCCTGAAAGACCAGAAGAAATTAGATGGGGCTGTTGCTGTTTACCAAAAAGCCATTGAAATTGACCCTAAATTTGCTCCAGCTTACTACAATCTTGGCGTTGCCCTGAGTGACCAGAAGAAATTAGATGAGGCTGTTGCCGCTTACCAAAAAGCCATAGAACTTGACCCTAAATTTGCTTATGCTTACAATGATCTAGGCACTGCCCTGTATGACCAGAAAAAATTAGAACAGGCTGTTGCTGCTTTCCAAAAAGCTATTGAACTTGACCCTAAATTTGCTATTGCTTACAATAATTTAGGCACTGCACTGTATGACCAGAAGAAATTAGATGGGGCTGTTGTTGCTTACCAAAAAGCCACAGAACTTGACCCTAAGTATGCTTATGCTTACAATGGTCTAGGCAATGCCCTGAAAGACCAGAAGAAAATAGATGAAGCTGTTGACGCTTTCCAAAAAGCTAATGAATTTGACCCTAAATTTGCTGCTGCTTACAACAATCTTGGCGTTGCCCTGAGTGCTTACAATGGTCTTGGCAATGTCCTGTATGACCAGAAGAAATTAGAACAGGCTGTTGTTGCTTTCCAAAAAGCCATTAAACTTGACCCTAAATTTGCTCCAGCTTACAATGGTCTTGGCAATGCCCTGAGTGACCAGAAGAAATTAGATGAAGCTATAGAACATTTCAACAAAGCCATAGAACTTGACCCTAAATTTGCTTATGCTTACAATGGTCTAGGCAATGCCCTGAGAGACCAGAAGAAATTAGATAAAGCTGTTGTCGCTTTCCAAAAAGCCATAGAACTTGACCCTAAATATGCTGGCGCTTACAACAGTCTCGGCCTTGCCCTGAGTGACCAGAATAAATTAGATGAGGCAATATCCAACTATAAAATAGCCCTATCATTACCAGAAAATACTTCTACAACTCCAACGACTGTCCATACTGGAGCTAATAATAATTTAGGTTTAGCATTGCAAAACCAAGGAAAGTTGAAAGAAGCTATAAAACATTTCGACAAAGCCGAACAACTTGACCCCGATTATATATATACCAATAACAACAATATAGGAGCAAGAAATTTATTGACTGAACAAGAGAATAAACTAGGTAGTGTAGAAGATGACCGCCAATGGTTGCCCAAAAATGACCCCAATTTACGCGTTAAGCGTTCTGTGGTACGCATTACTGCTAAGTTTTCTACTAACAGCAAACTTCTGGGACCTGAGGTTGGGACTGGTGTAGTTATCCAGCGAGATGCCAGCAGGACATTAATTCTCACCAATCGTCATGTGATTTTTGATGGCAATGAACAGAGTAAAAATATTCAAGTGGAATTTTTCAGCCCACATTCAGCAAATAGAGTCAGAATGAGGAGAAATGCCAAATTATTGAAAATGACTCCTACAGATGAACTCGATTTAGCTGTTTTGGAAGTTAGTGATAAACTGCCAGCAGATATCCAACCTTTATCAATGTCTACTACCATCTACCCCGCAATGCCTATTCAAATTATCGGTCATGATGCCAAACTAGGTGAAGATAAATCATGGTCTGTAAAATCAGGAAAAATCAATTATCAGAACCAACAATTACAAATATCGGAGGCCGCACTCAAACGTGGTTACTCTGGCAGTCCTGTGATAAACTCAGAAAATCGCATTATAGGCATAGTTTATGCCCAAAAATCAGGTGAAAAGCAAGATTTTGCCTATCCTATATCTGTAGTTAAAAAACAACTATCCATTTGGAAAATTAATTTAGCCAAACAATGAGTTATGAATTATAAAATTCTGCTTGCCAGCCTATTAATTCTCAGCATTAATCCTCTATCTGCTGTTGCCTATTGTCCACAAGGAAATCCCCGTTCTACAGATTATATCCGCCGCCAACCACCCAACCGTTGTGAAGGCATCAAACTCGAACCGATAAGTGGTAATAGCTTGAGTTTAATTTCCATTGCTACCCGCAACATTGCCAGTTATGGTAAAACCCTAACCTTACAAGTTCCCCGCATCAAGAATGGTAACAATCCTCAAGTTATAGTCACATCATTGGATGATAATTATAACTATCAATTAGATGATTTGCTATTATCTAACAATGGTGCAAATTTCGGCTTTAGCTGGGATACTTACGTTCTCAGACAAGCTAAGATACCTACCAATAAACTCCGCGCTGTAGCATCCTATAGCCTTGGTTCTCAAAATGTCTATGTTCCCGTCACATTGGGACAAACTTCTGGTAAATACGAGTTTGTTTTTTATTCTCAAGATCGAGTTAAATTTACCAGTTTAAAAATCCTTCCACTCACAGATAAAAAAGATCAAAAGCCTGTATATAGTACATCTCGCACATCTCGCACTACCCCCAATAGTGGTGAAATTAGTTTTACATGGGATGGAAGTAAAGCTCCTGCGGGACGCTATAAGTTACATTATATTGCTTTTATTGACCGAATTAATGAACCCAGCGATCGCATTGAAAAGGAAATTGTATTTGAACATAACCCAACTTGGTTAAAATAAATCATGGGATATCGGCAAAAAGACAGACAGAAATCTTCTCACAATTCCAGATTTAGTAAGATTAAGAACTTTATTATTACTAAGTCTGGTTTAATTCGGACAAAATTTAATAATATTAATCATAATTTTCTCCAGCAATTGCCAAATCTAAAACAATATCTAATCCAGCAAAAATCATCTTTCTTGGTGATAATATTGCTTGTGGTTTTATGTATTATTACTATTGCGGCTATTGTCCCTGGAAGTCATATATTTGAAGGTAATCTTATTTTTAAAGAAATGAGTTTTACTTATGATGATAATCAACCTAAACTTTTTATCGGCAATATTAAAAATATTAAAGAACTAGAAACCGAAGGTAAGCAAAAATTAACTTTTACTGGCAGTTTTCAAAGTGAATCTTTACCAGAAATTAATAAATTAAATTCCTTAGAAATCCAACTTACAGAACGGGAAAGTAAAATAATTATTACTCCAGCCAATTCTAATATAGAAAGCGAAATTAATCTCAAGGAATTACGACTACAACCACAAACAAGAATAGCTAGACTAAATTATGATTTTTATCGTCAACAATTAGCTTTTTCTCTGCTTCCCAATTCTCAAAATAATCCCAATCCCTTAGAAATATATTTAGGTGAACAGCCTATCAAAGTTATTATAGAAGGCTATAAAATCCCTAGTTTAAAATTACCAAAATCACAAGATGATCAAGCACAATTAGAGTTTATTGTCAACCCCAATAATAAAGAATTTACCTTTAAAATTCAAGAAAATACTGATATTTATCTTACTCTATCAAAACCGCCAAAATATGAATCAGAACAATGGTTTAGAGGCAAAATAAAAACTAAAGATGTCACATTTACTCACGTAGATAAAAATGGTGGCAACCTGAGAGATGATTTAGAAATATCTACCATTGTCGAAGGTAAAATTCGCATGGCAGAACAGGATAGAGAAATTAAAGAAAATCAGTTTCTGATGGGAGAAGACACTAATAAACCGTTAAATATTCAACTTATCCGCAATCTGCAAATAATATCTGATAAAAAAGGTATAGAAGCACGTTTTTCTGGTAAAACCAAACAAATTCAAATTGGACTAGATCAAGATTTTCCTGTTTCTAGTATCCAAGGTAGTTGGTTAGATGGGGTGCTACCTCGTGATGCCATTATTGCCCTATTTTCCTTTGGCGCTGCTACAGTTGCCAATCTTCTTTCTTGGTTATTTAGTAACACCAATTCCCGCAATCCATAATATTTGTTTAACAGGAGAATGTTTAATTATATCAAGTCCGTTGTTCGTACCTCAAAATTAAATTAATTTACAGCAATAATTTCGGCTTGACGGCTGCCATTTTCACCATAGTTTAAACATACCTTTAAGTAACTATCTGGTAGATATGGCATTCGTTCAGCCCATTCAATGGCGACAATTCCCGGTGTTACTTCTATGCCTTCCCAGTAACTTTCTAGATTCAAGCCTGTCACTTCTTGAGGTTCTAGACGGTATAAATCCAAGTGATAAAGGGGAATGCGCCCTTCTGGGTACTCATTAATCAAAGTAAAAGTAGGACTAACAATAGAGTCAATTATTCCCAAACCTTTACCAATCCCTTGGACTAAGGTAGTTTTACCAGCACCTAAATCACCTTCTAGCAAAATCACACTTCCAGCAGTCAAAGTTTCTCCAAGGGTAATACCTAATTGCTGTGTTGCTTCTATATCTGGAAGGAAAATTTTATTCATTGGTAATTGGTAATTGGTAATTGGTAATTGGTAATTGGTAATGTCTAAGAGGGTGTTTGAAAAGTTTTGAATGTATAGACTGACCCCTCTCCAAACCTCTCCCCTGCAAGGGGAGAGGCTTTAAAACCCCCATTCCCTTGCAGGGAAGGGGGGTAGGGGGGTTAGGTTTTTGGAGATTACTGGTTTGATATAATACTTTTTAAACAACCTCTAAGCATTATCCAGTGTATCGGGATTAACGCCTAAATCACGCAACAGTTGTCCTAGTTGTTCAACTTTTCTTTTTGCTTCTATTGTTTCTTGTTCAGCAAGAATAACTCTTTCATTAGCCGCAGCCGCTTCTTCTGTTGGTTCAGGAATTAATTCTCCTGTTAGTGTGAACCACCTTAACCATGACTTGGGAATATCTCGAAATGTCCCTTGCCATAATCCCAAACTTAAACCTAATTCTGGCATTGGTAAGCGTCCTTCAATCATATTCATAGGTTCATAATGACCACCTACTAACTGAAATGCGCGGACTTCATTGGTGTAGCGGCTAAAAACAATATAGTAAGGAATTCTTAAAATCCGTTCATAAACTTCCCATTTTGTGGGAGGTTTACCTATCTTACTTTCCCTATTACCTAAATCTTCATCTTCTGTACCAGGAGATAATAATTCTACAACTACAAAAGGGTTTGCTGGTTCTTGCCAAGTGACATAACTTAAACGTAAATCTTGACCATTATATAATTTTGGGACTCCTACTACACCAAACCAATCTGGGCGTTTATACCATAAAGGATTTTGCAGATCA
Organism: Anabaena sp. AL93; assembly: GCF_001672085.1. Classification (NCBI taxonomy): domain Bacteria; kingdom Bacillati; phylum Cyanobacteriota; class Cyanophyceae; order Nostocales; family Nostocaceae; genus Anabaena; species Anabaena sp. AL93. The sequence continues at coordinate 15,263 of NZ_LJOU01000089.1, forward strand.
TAATAAAGATTCAGATCAGCCGCACTATAAACAATTTCTGGATTCCAGTTTATGGGTTGAAATGTTAAATATAAAAGTAAAGGTTGTAAAAAATGAAAGTCGTCTGGCAAGCCTTTTTCCTCTGGGTTCTCGCTAGGTAAATCATACATTGTCGGTAAAGTTTCCCAAGGGGGAAGGGGTGGTTCAGTTTGAGAAATGATCGAAGAAGTCATAAATATTTTAGGTTGGTAATTGGTAATGGGGAAATATATTTCCCCGTCCCCAGTTTTTACTTCCCGTGATGCGCTCCACTGTACCATTTTAATAAGACTTTGGCTAGTTTTTGGGGGTCATGGCGAACAGCACCATATTCATCTTCAAATAAAATATTAGCAGGAACTATTCGCCGTCCTAATTGGGTGACAGATTCTCGGTCTAAAAAAACTGGATGGGCATTTTGTTGGGCATAACGGATAAGTGCTTGGGCTGAGGGTGTTTTTTTATGAACTAAGACAGCATCAAATAACCTTCTATTGCCACAAGCATCATCTATGGCTTGAATATGTTCAGCAACACTATATCCATCTGTTTCTCCTGGTTGAGTCATAATGTTGCAGATATAGATACGAGGTACATTGGTAGCGGCGATCGCATCGGCAATTTCTCCAACTAACAAATTAGGAATTAAGCTTGTATAAAGACTACCCGGACCAATAATAATGTAATCAGCTTCTTGAATGGCTTTAATTGCCGCGGGAACTGCCGGTGGATTTTCAGGAATACAACCAATTTTGACAATTTTTCCCGCAGCTTTGGGAATATTCGACTCACCCTCAATGCGGCGGCCATCTGCCAATTCTGCCCAGAGACGGACATCACTGAGGGTAGCAGGTAAAACTTGTCCTCTCACCGCCAAGACTTTAGAACTGGCAGCGATCGCTTGGACTAAATCTCCAGTAATATCAGTCATGGCAGTTAAAAACAAATTACCAAAACTGTGACCTGTTAAACCATCTCCTGCCCGAAAGCGATATTGAAATAATTCCGTCAGTAATTTTTCTTCATCTGCTAACGCCGCCAAACAATTGCGGATATCACCCGGTGGTAAAACGCCAAATTCTTCGCGCAGTCTCCCAGAAGAACCGCCATCATCTGCTACGGTGACAATAGCAGTAATATTAGCACTATAAGTTTTTAAGCCTCTGAGTAAAGTTGAAAGTCCAGTCCCACCACCAATAACCACAATTTTCGGACCCCGGTATAAACGACGATGTGCCAATAGGACATCTATCAACTCCTCTTCATCACCAATAGGTCTGAGAACTTCCGTAATTGAACCAACAGTGCGAGATTGTCCCCACAGCACCAACAGCACACCAGATACCAGGAGTACCGGACCGCTGATATAGTTGGGTAAAATGTCAGCCAGGAAACCCAAAAGACCTTTCAGCAATTCCAGTATCCAAAAAATCGGGGTTAATTTTACCCAAATAGCCAACCCCAAACTGGCTAAGAAAACACCCCCAATACTGATAAGTAACCAGCGTTTCACAGCTAATCCAGGAGACAACCATTTGCACCATTGGTTAACCCGATAGGAAGTGCGACCTTGGGACTGTAGCTGTAGCGAATTAATGGCTTGTTTCAGAAAACCGATAAACATACCTAATAGGGAAAGTTGGTACAAACAATATTTAACAAAAAATTTACATCACCTGGTTTCCACACTAAGGGAAAACCATCACATTTATTCAATCCTTCATAATCACCGAGTAGGGGCGCAGGGCCTGCGCCCAGTTAGGAGTCAGAAGAAGGAAATACCAATCACCAATTACCCCAGTTATCAAGAATTTTATGAAAAAGCGAATTTTAGGAATAGATCCAGGACTAGCAACTGTGGGATTTGGGGCAATTGATTGGCAGCAAAGTCAAACAAAAGAACAACAGACAACGGTACAGATGGTTGATTTTGGCGTAATTCGCACCAGTGCCGATATGGAAATGAGTCAACGACTATGCACATTATTTGACGATTTACACACCGTCATGGAGGATTTACAGCCGGATTTAGTAGCCATTGAAAAATTATTCTTTTATCGTATGGCAAATACCATTGTTGTGGCACAAGCTAGGGGTGTACTGATGTTAGTTTTAGGACAGCGTAAACTCCCTTATGTGGAATTTGCACCTCCCCAAATTAAGCAAGCTTTAACGAATTATGGTAAAGCAGATAAGTCAGAAGTGCAAGAGGCTGTGATGCGGGAACTGGATTTAGATGAAATTCCTCGACCTGATGATGCGGCAGATGCTTTAGCGGTAGCATTAACGGCTTCGTTTCAGTTGTGATTCGTATAAAAATAGAATAGTTAATTTAGTTTCCTCACAGGTACAAATAAAAGCCTTTGGTAAGGAACAATTATTTAGCGGTGTTAGCAAGATCTCAGCCCTGGCTGATCCGGGAAATGATGTAATTGAACTAAGTAGGTTGGCGTTGAAAATTGTCGTTATGGCAAGGCAAAAGGCACTCATGCAAGAGGCAAGAGGCAAGAGGGTTTGGGCGATTTTACGTTTCTTTACACAGTTTGGTTTTATTGTGTTCACCTACTTATCAGATAGTTTATCAATTACCACCGATATTGATGGCGGAAGTGGAGACGATATTATTTCTGGTGGCGCTGTTGGTGATATCCTCAAAGGTGGAGAAGGTAATGATGTTTTAGATGGCAGAGCAGGTGATGACATCCTTTCTGGCGGTGATAATAACGATCAATTACAGCGATTTCCAATCATATAAGGTACATCTTAGCCCCCTCATCGCAAGCGATGAGGGGGTTGCTGCTTGGGGAGATTACGATAATAACGGTACATTAGATTTGTTATTATCTGGGGAAGCAAAAGTTACGCGATCATCACTTACTTTGGATGGAGTTAATGATTATGGCAGTATTCCTAATTCCGACAAAATCAACTTTAATACTAATGATAATTTCAGCGTAGAAACTTGGGTTAAAGCAGATCCAAACCAGCCTGATCAACAAAATAAGACTTATTTTGACAACCAGATCCTCGAAAAATGGAATGGGCTAGTACACTGCGGCGTAAGTGAATGAACCATTTTCAAGCCTTGTAATCAATCAAATTTTCGGAAGTTTTAATGGTTGTGTTATTTACGCCAACCTGTACTAAGTAGGTGAACACAATAAAACCAAACTGTGTAAAGAAACGTAAAATCGCCCAAACCCTCTTCACTCTTGCCTCTTGCCTCTTGCCTTTTGCCTTGCCATAACGACAATTTTCAACGCCAACCGACCTAGCATCTTTTTTGGAGATGTCTATTAGGCCAAGAAATAAACTTTGCTGATTGTTTAACAATTTCAACGGATCAAAAATATCTTTTGTTAAATATATAAATAAAAATGTAGCGCCAGGTATTTTTGGCTGAATATTGGGTATAAACCAGAAAAATACAGTTTTTTAAACTTGAAGTTAAAGCGGTCAAAATTCCACCTCAACAATCATTTTCCAACTTACCCCATATTACAGTTATTACCTTGACGCTGCTTATTAGACGTTCCTTTTCTGGGTATCACGCCAAACTTCGGTCATCCTTCCCCAGTTAGTGCTAAATTCATCCAAACCCATAATAGTTCCCGGTCTTTCCTCATCCCAAGAAGCGGAAAGAACACCATAGGTAATTCCCAACACACCTAAACCAAACAATCCCATATTCACCAATAAAACGGCGATAGGGGGAAGTTGGATATCAGCCAAGGTAACTAGTAGATAGCTAACTACCAAACTAGTAATACCTAAAAATGTGGGGACACCACAAAACCCAGCCACTCGGCGAATCATGCGTTGACTGACCACTTCAGGAATCGCCATTTCTTGTTTAGAATAACGGCGTTTCTGTTGCGATTTTTCTTGAGGTTCTTTGGTTTTGATAACGGGTTGACTAATAGCCTTAGCGGGTTTTGGACGCTTTTTGTTTGGCTCGAAAGGCAATGGACTACGTTCCGATTCTTCAGCAGCCATAAGAATTAGTTCCTAACCGCGAATACCAAGACGAGTAATTAAAGCTTTATATTTTTCTTGACTACCTGCTTGGATATAAGCTAGAAGACGCTTTCTTTGGCCAATCATCTTCAATAGTCCTCTACGGGAGGAATGGTCTTTCTTATTAGCTTGCAAATGTTGACTGAGGCGGTTAATGCGGTCAGTTAGCATTGCAATTTGGACATCAGCCGAACCAGTGTCGGTTTCATGAACTTGATATCCAGAAATGAGTTCTTGTTTGCGCTGTTGCGTCAGAGCCATGATCGGTTAAATTGTGATTGTTTTTAAATTTGTGTAGCAGTTTCCTATAATATCACACCCATCCATTGGTGTGGCAAATTCCTCTAGGACTCTTGACACTCTTAGGGCTTAACAATAGTAATGAAATTAAAGCCTCTCATTTTTCAACTTTTCTCTACCGACCATAGAGAAATTTGACCAGCCATAGAGCGAGCCAGCCTAATAGAGCATACACGATGATTGCAATTAGGACATTGATATCAAAAACATTCGCTCCACCTCCAGCAACAGGACTAATTAACAAGGTGGAAAATGGCGCAATGAAGGGATCAGAAAGATTGTAAATAAACTGGGCAAAAGTATTTTGCGTATTTGCCCCGGAAAAACGTAGAAAGAAGCGTAACATCAGCAGGATTTCCAGCATTCCCACTAGAAGGTAAATGCTATTGATAATCCAGGCAAATATAGATCTGCGTTTGCTAGATTCAAGTCGTCCCTCCTCCTGTTGCAATCGGAAAGTTTCTTCTTCACTGCGAAGTTCTTGCCTTCGCGCAGAATTGCTTCGTTCATGAGGATTTCTATTCATAAGTTTGAGATTTTTATTAATATGGCTATAACTTCAGTGCTTGTATTCAAACCTCAGATACCTCAGATACAGCCTTGCATCCTCAAAAATTAGACTATGCGGCGACCAATTAGTAAATTGTAAACTATTCCAATTAGAGCTAAAACTAAAAGCAGATGAATTAAGCTACCTCCGACATGAACCGAGAATCCTAACAGCCAGAGGACAAAGAGTACAACAGCAGCCGTCCAAATTAGATTAATCATATTTGCCTTTATTATATAGTGTGTTACTACAGAAGTCTTTGGTTATGCAAATATCTTATCTGAACATGATTAAATCTCAATCCTCAAGAAGAGATAGTCCAACAGAAAGAGAACAAATTTCATCATCAGCACTCTTTTTTTTGGCGAAGATATTGAGGAGAGAGACGGTATTTTTGCTGCTGTTGCTAAATCTTGAATCGAATCTAATATTACTCCGGTGATTTGAGAGCTTGATCTAAAACTTGTCTAGCTTGTTCTGCTTTTCCCCTCGCTTCCTGGTAACGCAGATTAGCTTGAGCAAAATTTTTGAGAACTTTAAAACCTTCTTTAAGATGGGTTATTTCTTCCTCGGTGACAGATTTATCGGAAAACAGGACATCAATGGCTTGACGAATTTCTAAGGCTTCGGTGCGTGATTCTTGGACTTTTAACTTCAGGGAAGCTAAATTACTGAGAATTTGCACTGCTTGGGTAATTTCGTCTTCACGGCTAGAAGTATCTGTAGTTGGTTCTTTCACCTCAATTAATTGTTGCGGACCAAATCCCTCTTCTAGTTCCGTTGGTAATTCACCAGCCTCCATGAGTTCCATTAACTGATCCATGGCTTTATCACGGGCTTTAGCGGAATCTTTACCAGGAACTGTAAGGATAAGTTCTGGGCTTTGAGCGAGACTGTACTGAACCATAGGTGTATATATAAATCCTATCTAATTTGTGAAAAGTATGATGGCAACTAAGAACCGCAAAGAAAAGAAATTTCGCTTCAATTATACTGAATAAAGGTAAACCAAAATATAACAAAAGGGAAGATTTATGACTCCCAATCCCGCTATTATGCGTTCTGTGGAACAACTAGGCTACCGAGTCACGGTTGGTGATGTAGCCACCCAGATAGGATTAAATATAGCTGAAGTCAATCAAAGTTTATTAGCCCTTGCTGCTGACGCTGGGGGACATTTACAGGTTGCAGAATCAGGTGATGTTGTTTATCAATTTCCTCGCAATTTTCGAGATATTTTACGCAATAAATATTTGCAAATACGGTTGCAGGAATGGTGGAAAAAAGTTTGGTCTGTGCTATTTTATCTGATTCGGATTTCCTTTGGCATCCTTTTAGTTGCTTCTATCTTGCTGATTACTGTGACTATCATCATTATTATGACTGCTAGTTCAGATCGGGATGATGATAATCGCAGTAGTTCTAGAAGTAATAATTTCTTCTTTTTTCCGGATTTATTCTGGTATTTTAGCCCAAATTATGGTGATACCCGGCAAGAAAGACGGAGGGAACGGGGCGAAGGTAGTGAAATGAATTTTTTTGAGGCTGTGTTTTCATTCTTGTTTGGTGATGGTGATCCTAATGCCAGTTTGGAAGAACGCCGTTGGGAAGAAATTGGGGCTGTGATTAGTAATAATCAAGGTGCTGTGGTTGCAGAACAAATTGCTCCTTATTTGGATGATGTTGGCGAAAAATATCAACAAGAATATGAGGATTATATGTTGCCTGTGCTGGTAAGATTTAATGGAATGCCCCAGGTAAGTTCTGACGGGCAAATAGTCTATTATTTCCCAGAGTTACAAGTAAGAGCTAGTAAAAAGCAACGGCGTTCAATATCTGAATATCTCCATGAATTTTCCTGGAAGTTTAGTGCAGCTAGTTCTGGGCAAATTCTCCTCAGTGCTAGTTTAGGAGGAGTGAATTTTGTTGGAGCTTTAATTTTGGGCAATTTATTAAGAAATGGCACAATTGCGGCTCAAATTGGCGGATTGGTGGCTTTTGTGCAGGGTATTTATGGATTGTTATTGGCTTATGGTACAGGGTTTATTGCTATTCCCTTAATTCGGTATTTCTGGATTAAGCGACGCAATGATCAGATTTCTACTCGCAATCTTCAACGCCAAGAACGGGCTAGATTATTAGCGGGTGCGGATGCTTCTTTACGGAAAAAAATCGCTTTTGCTCGTGAATTTGCCACAGAAAAAGTTATTGGTAAGGAAGATGCTGTTTATTCCACAGATACAGATTTACTCGAACAGGAATTTCAGAATAAGCAAATAGGTGATTAGTAATTAGTCATTAGTCATTGGTCATTGGTCATTGGTCATTGGTCATTGGTCATTGGTCATTAGTCATTGGTCATTAGTCATTGGTTGTTATGCTCAAAACGGTTGAGAGATGGACTTTTACGAAATTACGAAAAACCTAGATTTGTAGGGGTAAAGCAAGAGCTTCATTGGTGTCAACTTAACGTAAAACCTCTATCCCGCAAAGAACTCAAGTCATCTCATTCCCAGTCTCTGACTGGGAATGAATTCTAGAAGGCTCTGCCTGCCTTCAATAATATTAGAGGCAGAGCCTCATCAACTGCATTCCTAGTCAGAGACTAGGAACGAGATGTGGTAGGGATTTGAGCTTAAGTTGACACCAATGAAGCTCTTGCTTTACCCCTACAAATCTAGGTTTTTCGTAATTTCGTAAAAGTCCAGGTCCCAACCGTGTTTAGTATAAGCCGTGTTGGGTATAATAAATATCTCTATCTTCCCTGTGTAAGCGTTCACAGGGGTACTTGGTGACTTAAATACCGTGAAATAGAATGTGTGAAGTAGTTACAGCTATGAAAATCACAAGTTAATCCATCTGGAGTACAAATGAATAACTACGCAAAACATAGTCGTATTTATGACTTATTTAGGGGCAGAAATTTGTGGGAGTAAAGATGGAGAAGGTTGACCCTCACGCTTGGCACTGATAGCTGAAGTCATGAACTCCAAAACATTCCGATGTTGAGAACGAAGAGTAGTAACAACAGTTAACATTCTGGACACAAAGATACTACCAGCTTGGGATTGAGAACCAAAACTAGTCCGTCTCCAAATAACCGCCGGACGGATAGCACGTTCAGCCGCATTATTTGTGGGTTCAACATCTTCAACTTGGACAAACAACCACAGAGCAGGTTCAATCTTTAAGAGTTGGCGACAAGTTCTCACAGTTTTTGCCAGTGGAGTGTTCTCTTTACTACCAATCTCATAATTAGCAGCCTCCAGTAAAGTAGACTTGAGAGAATTGCGAATTGGTTCAACTGCTAATTGAAACCCGCACCGGGTTAAAGTTCCATCTCTAACTTGATACCAAAGGTCAAATAATTTTTCAAGTTGTTCTAGAAGTGCAGTCCCGATTTGCTGGGATACTCCACTGCGCTCGGATATTTTGATAAAATCTCGTTTCAAGTGCGCCCAACACACTTGTCTTCGTTCTGTGTCTACCCAGTTGTATGAGGCATAACGATCTGAGGTTAACCTGAGTTCGACGGAAGAGAATAACTTACAAGTGTTGACTGGAAAGAGTTTCAGGATTAAATGAATTTTTAGCGGTTATCAATAATTTCCGGTTATTGACAATTTCTTGGGAATAAATAATATAAATTGTAAATTTTTCTTAAAAACCATTAAATAACATTACTAATCATACTCAAGATTGTACCAAAGATTTAAGAATAAAGTAGTTGTTTGAGCAAGGAAAAATGGACAATGGAATTAGAACAATTATTTTGTGCAATAGATGATTTCTGTTTGGATTTTGAAGCAAAATTGAACTCAGAACTAATTTCGAGCCAGTCACAAAAAAGAAAAAGAAAAAGTCGCTTATGTTTAAGTGAAGTCATGACTATTATTGTTCATTTTCACCAATCAAGTTATCGTAATTTTCAGGACTATTATCAAAAAAGCATTTTAACAAACTACCACAGATATTTTCCATCTTTAGTGAGTTATAATCGCTTTGTTGAATTAATGCCTGATGCTTTACTGCCTTTAATTTGTTATCTTAATAGTCGAAAAGGTCAATGTAGTGGCATCTCTTTTATTGACAGCATGGGTATTCCTATTTGTCATAATAAAAGAGCAAAAAGAAATAAAGTTTTCCGTGGCTTATCGGGCTGGGGCAAGAGTTCTGTGGATTGGTACTTTGGATTTAAACTTCATTTAATTATTAATGAACAAGGCGAATTATTAGCTTTTCAAGTTACTCCCGGAAATGTTGATGACCGGAAACCAGTTCCTACTTTGGCACAAAATTTATGGGGAAGACTTTTTGGAGATAAAGGATATATTTCTAAAAGTTTATTTCAGGAACTATTGGAAAATGATGTGAAATTAATTACTCCTTTTAAGAAGAATATGAAGAATAAATTAGTTGAATTGTGGGAAAAACTTATGTTAAGAAAAAGAGCTTTAATTGAAACTGTCAATGACCAACTATGGCTACGCCACGCAGGCTATCAAAATATTTCCCAAGTTGTTCATTCTCGTCATCGCAGTATTTATAATTTTATGGTTAATATTATTGCTGGTTTAATTGCTTATACTTGGCAAGATAAAAAACCTTCTTTAAAATTAGATAAACATGAAGTAACTTCTCTACCAGCTTTATTAATTTAATTATTTTCATGCAATTAAATTGTGAGTCCAAAA